>JAEYYJ010000076.1 GCA_023430845.1 Pseudomonadota bacterium | reverse complement strand
TACGGCCCGCGCGGTGCGGGCATTGCCGAGCGCGACGGCGTCATGGATCGCGTCGACATCATCAATGGCACGCTCGCCAAGGGCTTTGGTGTCATGGGTGGCTACATCGCCGGCGCGCGCGATCTTTGCGACGCTATCCGTTCGTTCGCCCCAGGCTTCATCTTCACGACATCACTTGCGCCTGCGGTTGCAGCCGGAGCCTTGGCCTCCATTCGCCACTTGAAGGTCAGCACGGCCGAGCGCGCCCGGCATCAGGAGCGCGCGCGCACGCTCAAGGGATTGCTGAAGGCGAAAAGCCTGCCCGTGATGGATAATCCAAGTCACATCGTCCCTGTGATGGTGGGCTGTCCCATTCGCTGCAAGGCGCTAACGGACAGTCTGCTCAGCCAGCACGGGATCTACGTGCAGCCGATCAACTACCCCACTGTCTCGAAGGGTACGGAGCGCATGCGCCTCACGCCGAGCCCCGCGCATTCGGACGTCCAGATGGCGGATCTGGTCCACGCACTCGACGAGCTCTATAGCGCGTTCAACTAGATGCGCCGGCCGAAAGCCCGGTCCGCGCGCTGCTCCTCTTGGAGAGGGAAAGCCTTCCTCATCTGCCGTTGCCTGAGCGCAGCGACTGTACAAAGTCGACGATCAGCAGCCCCATGACAAGCACGACAATGACGATCAGCGGCGGCGCCGGCACCCAGACCAGCATGAAGCCCAGGAAGCTGACTACCAGCACAATGCCGATGATGCCTGTGATGAAATTCGTCACTTGGACCTCCCTCGGCCGGTCCGGCGGCCGGAGCTTTTGGGTTGCGGGGATGACTTCTTGCGTCCACCGTCATCGGCGACATGCCGGGCAAGCCAGCGGGCAGATCTCAGGAGGCGCGCATCATTGCCGCGACGCCCGATGAGCTGAACGCCAACCGGCAGTCCATTGGGTCCGGCGAGCAGGGGCAGCGAGACGGCGGGTGTGCCGAGATAAGTCCAGAGCGAACAGAAGGCCGGATTGCCTGTCGCGGTGCCGATCGGTGCTTCGCCCGGAGACGACGACGTCAGAATGGCGTCATACTCGTTGAAGACATCATCGAGGAGCCGATTGAACCCCTCGGCTGCCGACACCGCTTCGAGATAGTCGAACGCGCTGATCTTCTGGCCGCGCAAGAGCAGTTCGCGAAGTTGAGGGCTCAGTGCATCGCCACCATTGGCAAGATCGCGACGGAAGTTGTGCGCCATGTCGGCTGCCATGACCGTGCCGTGGAAATCGATGCCGCGATTGAATGAGCTACCGATATCAACCGCACTCACGTTCTCGCCGAGCGCCGCGACAAGCTCGGCGAAGGCCTCATCGAGATAGGGATCCGCTGCCTTCCACGCAGGCCCCTTGACGAACGCAAAGCGCGGCGGCAACGGCGGTTCGCTGGCGGCGGCAGATGCGAGATGGCCCCCCGCCACAGGACGTGTATCCGGATCATCGGCGTCGTACCCTGCGAGGACATCGGCCATGAGTGCGGCGTCGGCGACGGAGCGGGTGAACACACCCACATGATCGAGTGCGCGCGAGAGCAGCATGGCCCCCGTGCGCGGGATGAGGCCATGCGTCGGCTTGAAGCCGACGACGCCGCAGAAGGATGCGGGCCTAACAACCGAGCCGTTCGTCTGCGATCCAATGGCCGCCGGCACCATTCCCGCAGCGACAGCGGCCGCCGACCCGCTCGAAGATCCGCCAGGTGTGCGCTTGGGATCGTGCGGGTTTCGGGTCTTGCCCGGATGAAAGTAGGCGTACTCGGTCGTCACCGTCTTTCCGAGGATGATCGCGCCGGCAGCACGTAAGCGCGCGACGGCGACGGCATCCTCGCGCGGCGTGCGACCTTGCCAGAGCGCCGAGCCGAACTCGGTTGGATAGTCGGACGTGTCGAATATATCCTTGATGCCGACCGGCACGCCATGAAGGGGGCCGAGCGGAGCGCCTGCCATGCGATGCCCATCGGCCGCCCGCGCCTGCCGAAGCGCGTGCTCGGAGTCGAGGAAGGCCCACGCCTGGATACCGCCGTCGACCTCCTCCACGCGACGCAGGCAATCTTCGGTCAGCTCGACGGCAGTGGTGCGCCCTCCCCGGACGGCCGCCGCCGCATCTGTCAAACCGAGATCCGCTAAACGCGTCATCCTTCAAGCACCACCATCATGCCGCTCCTTATCGTGACGTGTAGAGGTAGTCGGGCAGCCATAGAGCAATGCCTGGAAAAACGTAGACCAGGAACATTGTAATAAACACCATCCCGACGAATGGCAGCGCGCCCCTGAAGATGTGCGTGAGTTCGACCTGCGGTGGCGCGACGCCTTTCAGGTAGAACGCGGCCATCGCAACCGGCGGCGTATTGAAGGCCGTCTGCGTGTTTAGAGCGACCAGAATGCCGAAGAAGATCGGATCGATCCCGAAGTTGTCCAGCAGCGGCAGGAAGATCGGAACGAAGATGACGATGATCTCGGTCCATTCCAGCGGCCAGCCCAGAAGGAAGATGATGGCTTGGGTCATCAGCAGAAACTGAATTGGACTGAGATTGAGGCCGAGGATGAAATCCTCCACGACTTGCTGACCGCCGAGAATCGCGAACACGGACGCGAAAGTCCATGACCCGATGAAGAGATAGCAGACCATCGCGGTGGCACGCGCCGTTAGATAGACGGACTCCTTCAGCATCTCGTAGTTTAGAGCGCGATAGGCGGCTGCGAGCACGAGGCTCGCGAGTGCGCCCGCCGCCGCGGCTTCAGATGGTGTTGCAAGGCCGAAGAGGATCGCGCCGAGCACGCAGACGATGAGAATGGCGAGAGGCAAAAATGATGTCGCCAGAGCTTTCATGACGACGAGTGTCGGAACGTCCGTTTGCTCCTTGGGGAGTTTCGGCGCGAGTGCCGGATTAATGACGGCCCGCAGTATGATGTATCCGATGTAGAGACCCGCGAGCAGGAACCCCGGGAAGAATGCCGCGGCATAGAGCTTCACCGCCGATACGCCTGCCGTCGCAGCGTACACGATCAGCAGAATGCTCGGCGGAATGAGAATGCCGAGGCAGCCACCGGCACACACGACGCCCGTCGAGAGCTTGATGTCGTAACCCGCGCGCAGCATGGCCGGCAGCGCCAGCAGTCCCATGAGCGTCACGACCGCGCCCACGATACCCGTCGCTGTCGCAAACATCGCGCACGTGATCATTGTTGCGACGGCGAGCGCGCCCGGTACGCGCGCCATTGACAGCTGCAACGCATGAAAGAGCCGGTCGAGAATGTTCGCGCGTTCTATGAGGTATCCCATGAACAGGAATAACGGCACCGCTATGAGGGTGTCGTTCGATGTGACCTCGAACGTCTTCTGAACCAGGAGCGTGAATACCCTGTTCTCGAAGAAGGCCTGAGCGGGAACGTAATAGGCGTAGAAACCGAAGCCGACGCCCATCGCGATGAGCGTGAAGGCAATCGGGAAACCCAGCATGATGATGAAGACGAACAGCCCCAACATCAGCATGCCAACTGCCGGGTCGGACATGCTTACCCCCCCTTGGACGGATTTTGGAGCGTCGGCTCCTGCTGCTCCAAACGCTCGCGGATGACCACGCTCTCGGTTTCCTCCACGTCGTGAAGACGCTGCGGCCAGTCCCCCTCTCGAATGCAGATGATGCACCGGATGATCTCGGCGATGCCCTGGAGCAGGAGGAGCACACCGGTCACGGGAATGAGGGCCTTCAGCGGAAAGATCGGAATACCGGCCGGGCTGAAGATGCTCACCTCCTTGAAGCGGATGGAAAAGGCGGCGTAGTGCCATCCGGAATAGATGAGCGCTGCGACGGCCGGCAGAAAGAAGATGATGTACAGGACAAGATCGATGCTCGCCTGCGTCCTCGGCTTGAAGAAGCGGTAGACGACGTCGGCGCGGACGTGCCCGCCGCGCGAAAGCGTATAGGCGCCAGCCATGAGGAACAGCGCGCCGTAGTTGATGTAGCTGAAGTCGAAGGCCCAGGTGGTCGGCGCACGAAACGCATATCGAACGAGAACCTCGTAGCTCACACCGAGCGTGAGGACCAGGATAAGCCAAGCGAACGCCTTACCCGTCCAAGTGCTGAGCGAGTCGATGAAGAAGAGGAAATTTTTCATTTTTGCACCGATCCGCGGCGGGCGCCGCCCAGAGTGCTGTCGTCAAAATATCGGGCGGCGCAACGTTACGCCGCCCGATACTTCGCCATGGCATGGAATGCCAGAACTGCTTTAGATCTTCAGCACGCCCGGGAAGTGATGGTTGAAGGCGCCCTTGTAGTCGGTGGCATTGTTCATGTTGTAGTACACCACGCGACGCACCCACTCCTTCTGGGAGTCCATCACCTTCTTCATGTAGGGGTCTTTACCGAGAGTCTCGATCAGTCCATCCCAGGCTTTGATCTGGGCGTCGAACACCGCTTGCGGCGTGCGGACGACGTTGACTTTGTCCTTGCTGATCAGCTCCTGGAGATCCTTCGAGTAATAGTCCATCGCCTTCCACTCGTTGGCGGAAGAGACGGCCTCGGCGCCGTATTGAAGGATCGCCTGTTGCTCGGCCGGCAGTGCCGTGAACTTCGAGCGCTTGAACATGATCTCGAAGTATTCGGTAGCCTGATGGTGGCTGCCCAGCATGTAGTTCTTGGCAACGTCCTGGGCGCCGAAGCGGCGGTCGGACGTCGGGTTGTTGAACTCGAACCCGTCGATAACACCGCGCTCCATGGCCGGCACGATCTCGCCGCCGGGAAGCTGCGCAACCGATGCCCCCAATGCCTGGAAAAGATCGGCCGCCAGACCAACCGTGCGGTACTTGAGGCCCTTGAGCTGATCGGCCGACGTGATTGGCTTCTTGAACCAGCCGAGCGGCTGCGTCGGCTGCGGCATCGCGAAGAAGCTCTTGATGTCGACCTTCATGATCTGCGTCTGGAGCTCTTCGTACAGCTCTTTGCCGCCGCCATTGTGGATCCAGCCCAGACCCTCGTTGGCATTGAAGCCGAACACGGGCCCCGTGCCAAACAGCGACGCGGCCTTGTGCTTGCCGTACCAATAGACCGGCACGGTATGCGCGGCGTCGAGCTGGCCGCCATGCACCGCGTCGAACACTTGAAAGGGATGCACAACGGCGCCGCCGACGAGATAGTCGATCTTCAGGCGACCGCCACCCATCTTGTTGACGCGGTCGACGTAATCGATCGCCATCTCGTTGAACACGTCCTTGGCGCCCCACGAGCCCTGCATCTTCAGGGTTGCGGTTTGAGCGCGGGACACATTCGGCATGGCGACCGTGCCGGCTGCAGCAGCTGCCGCCAGCGCGCCGCCTTTGAGAAATCGGCGACGGTTGACGGGTTCAGATGATTTTGACATGGGCCTTCCTCCTGAATGGGTCGGTCTTTGCCGACACTCGTTATTGAGAGGAAGGATGACACGGCTGGTATGCCACATGCAATACCTTGGGGTCTCAACCTTCGGCGTAAGCGCCTCATCGGCTCCGAAGAACCTAGTCCGCCCGCCGTTTGCTGATTAAGGCAACGAGTTCAAGCAGATGCAGGGGCGCCGATCGGTTACTTCAAGGCGCCTGCAAGGCATTCACATCGGGTGGGTGTTGCCTAGCCCTGCGGAGGCGCACGATCTTTCTTGGACTTCTTCTTGTGGGCAAATTTGGCTGCGGGGTCGTACCTGCCCCGCGCTTCTGACGGGCCGGCGTAAGGCTTGGAGCCGTTGGTCCGGCTTTTCGGAGCCTCGCCTTTGCGATGGGGATGACCGCCTGCCTTCCGGTCATTCCGATCCCGCCATGGCTTTTTCGCGAGGGGAACTGTTTCGGGATCGGGTGAAGTTTCGGCCTTGGCCTCATCGCGAGGCCGCGGTCGATTTGCGTGGGGTGGCGGCTTGCCGCGCACACCGACATCGTCTCCCATAGATGCGCCGATGCGCGAGATCCGTGCCTCGTTGGGCTTCATCGAGCGCGCGGCGTCAGCGAACGTATCAGCGAATTCGGCGGCGATCTGAAAGCGTGTGTCGCGGTCGAAAATCTTGATGGCGCCGATCTCGGACTTCGTCACGGCGCCGGCACGACATAGAAGTGGCAGCAGCCATCGAGGATCGGCGTTGCGCTCACGTCCGATATCAACACGGAACCAAACCATCTCGCGGCCGAGGTCCCGTGCCGGGCGCGAGGGGCGACTGTCGCGACTGTCCCGCCGGCTCGCGCGCTCGTCGCGATCCTGCGGGGGCCGATCCTGCCGCGCATGATCGCGATCCCGACGGCGCTCGTACCGCTCCCGCGGGGCCCGAACGCGATCACCGTGCCGCGGCGGCGGGCCGGTATCCTCGGTCAGATCCTCTGGTGCGGGAAGCTGCGCACGATGCATGCGAACCAGGGCGAGTGCAATCTCGTCGGCCGTGCGTCCAGCTTGCAGCACTTGCACGAGCTTCATGTCTTCTTCGGCCGCGGAACCGGAGAAGATGGAGCTGGCCAGAAACCGTTCCTGATCGCGCGCGCGGATTTCCTCAGGCGTGGGCGGCGGCCCCCACGTGACCTTGAGCTTCGCGCCGGCCAGCAGCGCATCCGCTTTGCGCCGGCGGTTGAACGGCACGATCAGCACGCACAAGCCCTTCTTGCCAGCCCGGCCCGTGCGGCCCGAGCGATGAAGCAGCGTCTCGGCATCGTTGGGCAGATCGGCGTGAATGACGAGCGCGAGCGCAGGCAGGTCCAGCCCGCGGGCTGCCACATCCGTCGCCACGAGAACGCGCGCGCGGCCATCGCGCAGGGCTTGCAGCGCGTGCGTGCGCTCGATCTGCGTCAACTCTCCCGAAAGAGCAACGGCCGAAAAACCGCGCTCCACCAGGCGCGCGTGCGTCCGCTTCACGGCTTCCCGCGTCGAACAGAATACGATCGCGGCGCTCGCCTCATGGAACCTCAGCACATTGACGACGGCATTCTCGGTGTCGCCCGGCACGACGCGCATTGCGCGATAGTCGATGTCGGCGTGCTGCTCGTTGCGCCTCGATGTCTCGATGCGAACAGCGTCGCGCTGATAGCGCCGGGCCAACGCCTCGATGTCGCGCGGCATGGTGGCCGAAAACAGCAGCGTTTGTCGGTTCGCAGGCGTTGCGTCGAGGATGAATTCCAGATCCTCGCGGAAGCCGAGATCGAGCATCTCGTCCGCCTCGTCGAGCACGACGGCAGCAAGCTTGGTCAGATCAAGCCGACGCCTTTCCAAGTGGTCGCGCAGGCGTCCGGGCGTTCCGACCACGATATGAGCGCCATTGCTGAGCTGGCGTGCTTCCGTGCGCACGTCCATGCCACCGACGCACGTCATGATGCGTGCACCGGTATCTCCATAGAGCCAGTCGAGCTCGCGCTGCACTTGCATGGCAAGCTCACGCGTGGGGGCGACAATGAGGGCGAGCGGCTCGGCGGCCTGCGCCAGACGTTCGTCTTCACCGAGCAGCGTCGAGGCTATGGCCAGACCAAAAGCCACCGTTTTCCCGGAGCCGGTCTGGGCCGAGACGAGCAAGTCCCGCCCTGCCGCTTGCGACTCGAGGACAGCGAGCTGCACGGAGGTCGGGACCGTGTAGTCACGCGCGACAAGGGCGCGCCCGAGCGCTGGATGGACTGACGGGAAGGTCATGATCGGAGGCTTTTCGAATACGGGCAACGCGCCGGCCCGCGCCCCTGTGGAGCTGCCGGCGTACGTCGCCAATGGTCGTGTGTTTCCCGGGTGCCTAGCCGGTTTTGGGCGCCGCCGCCAGCGGGCACGTTGGCGCGCCGGACAGGACAAGCACAAGGACCGCTATATGATTGTTATTAAGAGCTACCGCATGACGGAAGCTTACATCCACGTCGCCGACGAAGAACGGCGGAGCGCTGCGAACAAGGCGGTGGCGCACCCGGCACTTGCCGTGATCGCAGGCGGCAAGTCACAAACAGCACTCGCAAACGCGGAGAAGACGGATGTCTCGGGCGAGACCGTAACCTATTGATTTCATTGGCGTACGGGGAAGGATTCGAACCCACGCCCCCCAGATTCGTAGTCTGGTAGACGCTGGAATCTCCTGAAACCATTTGGCACACCATGCAACGCATAATCCATTGATTATCCGTATTTATTGGCTTCGCTAGTTTCAGTACTTTCCACATCGCTATCGATCGGTACATGGCGGAACTTGATCGCGTAGACGAGGTCGCTGCAAAGACCGGCATGCAGCCAGTGGAAGCTCGGCTATCCCGGACGATCAAGAAGCTCGCGCATTATCGCAAAGAAGGACGGACGCTGCGCTCCATCGAGGAACGGATGGACGCGACCGGCGAGACGCAGGTATCGCTGACCGATCCCGACTGCCGCGCCATGGCGACAACGAGCAAGCAGCCGCCCGTTGTGGGCTACAACGTGCAGAGCGCAGTCGAAACCAAACACCATCTCATCGTCGCGCACGAGGTGACGAACCACGGCTACGACCGAGATGCGCTCTCTATGATGGCGCTTAAGGCACGTGGTGCGATGGCCAACAACACCATCGAGGCGATAGCCGACTAGGGATATTACAAGGGCGAGGAGATCATTGCATGCGAGCTGGCCGGCATCGCCGTCGCTGTCTCGAAACCGCACACGTCCAATGCAGTAGTGGCGGGGCGCTTCGACCGGGCCGACTTCGTCTATGATGTGAAGAAGGATGCTTACGAATGCCGAGCCGGCAGATGGCTCCCTTACCACCACACGAACGAGCAGGACGGTAAGACAGTCCGGAACTATTGGACGAACGACTGCGTGGCCTGCGTGATCAAGCATAGGTGCTGCACGGGCAAGGAGCGACGCATCAAACGCTGGGAGCGCGAAGCCATCCTGGAGCACGTCCAGAAGCGGCTCGACGACGATCCCCAGAAAGTGCCGCACAGGAGCAAGACTGTTGACCACCCATTCGGCACAATCAAAGCCTGGATGGGCGCGACGCACTTCAAGATGAAGACGCTTCACCACGTCGCAACCGAGATGGCCCTGCACGTGCTGGCTTACAATCTGACGAGGGTGATCGCGATCCTCGGCGTGCCAGGGTTGGTCAAGGCGATGAAGGCGTGAGAAGGACGCATTGTTTCGTTGAGAGCGTGCTCACATCGCGCACCAGCAGGCCAGCAGGCTGAGAGCGGCTCTCCAGAAGCCGATGTCCCTTCTCTTCCGAGATGACCCCGGTCTGGGTAAGCGTCGTGCGGCCGGCCTTTGGCTCATGTATGCGCCGCGGGCTTAATTTTCCAATGCGGCCTGCTCTTTTGACCGTGCCTCTCTTGTGGGAGTGGTAAGAAGTATTTTGCGTTTGAATGGGGAAGAGACGATGGCTCTCGCTAAAGTGCTCGGAATTCTAGTGTTGGTAGCCGTTGCTTGCCGCGCCGTTTTGATCCTCCTGCTTGGTCATCCTCCCGGCATTTCGTTCGGCGGAGTTCTCAGCCTTGCTGCGGGGGGAGGATTGTTGATTTTTGCCGCCTCAGCTATCGCGGCAGGCATCGCAACGTATATGACGCGAGGCACACACACCGAGTATCCAGGCTTTACCACGGGCTTGATCGTTGCGCTTGTTACAACGGTGCTGATGTATCTCACGGGAGGCTAGTGGCCAGCTGGTCGCTGAGCAGAGCCTCATCGCGCATTTTTGCTTGATGGCCTGCCCCTTGAGCCATCGAGGCCGCCGCGCGATTTGTCGAGCCGAGCAGCAAGCCTCCCGGTCCGGGTAAGTACCGCCCTAACCTAAAGGACAATAACACGAGCACCGTCGCGGACTGTGCCGAAGAGCTCGAAGATGTGCTCATCCAGCATCCGAATACATCCTGACGAGGCGGATTTTCCGATCGTCCAGGGTTCGTTGGTGCCATGAATTCGGTAGAGCGTATCCCGGCCATTCCGATAGAGATACAGAGCACGTGCGCCGAGTGGATTGCGCGGCCCGCCAGCTACGCGAACCGGTAAAGAAGGATCTCGGCGACGCATGTTTGCTGTGGGTGTCCACGTCGGCCATTTGGCCCTGCGCTGAATGATCGCTTCACCACTCCAGCGACGTCCATCACGTCCGACCGCGACTCCGAACCGGATCGCGGTGCCTACATTGTCGATATAATAGAGTAGCCGCTCCCGCTTGTTGATGAGAATGCTGCCGACCGCCTCTGGACCGGAATAGGCAACGGACTGGCGGCGAAAGCGCTCCGGTATGCGCTTGGCATCCACGAGCCGAATATCGAACGGCTGATCGCGGATCTTGCCAATAAACCAGTCCTGCCTCGCTGCCAGCGTTTGGGTGGGGAATGCAGCAGCAGCGGCGCCGCCAAACAAGAAGCAGCGCCGGTCCAAAAGAATGCTCATGTTATTTCATCCGAGATTTACGCAGTTACTTTGTCTTGAAAGTGCCACAAGTGGGAGCCTGGATCAGGCACTAACGCATTTGCTGCGACCAAGCATAGTCATTTTATGAGCGGCGCCATTTCCCGGCGTGCAACGGTTGCTGAAACACCCACATCTCCAACGAGCGCGTCGAAGCACACGAGCATGCGGCGGCAACTTGGCCTTCCTCGCACGCTGGCGCTTCTCCGAGCGGTGGAAGCTCGACGGGGAGTACTTTAGAGTGCGGCGCGAACTTCAGGCTTGAAGGGCAGAGCCAAATATAGTTCTCAGCTCCCAGGGCATTTATGCGCGTCGGGCTCTGTTTTTTTTTGCCCGGCGACAGGCTGGATGTCGCGCCTCGGCACCAACTCGCCCTTAATCTTAGCTCCCCATAAGGCATCCACGCGCGTTGCATCAGAGTAAGCTTCCAGTATTTGCTGACGCGACCCGCGCAAAGTGGGATTGCTCAGGTTACTGAGGCACATCATGCGTATGATGATGCTCGGTACGGTACCGCAGGCGGAAGCTTCAAATGCGATTGATCATTGACCCCAGAGACGGCGATATCGAAGACGATGCGTCCAGCACCAAGAGACATTCCCTTCTCTCTTTGGCGGGCAGCCTATTGGTCGAGGTCAGCATCGCGAAGCTTCTGGCTGCATGGCTCATGCTGGTCGCACTTCCCGGGGCATTGCTTGGTCTCGCACCGCTGATCGCAACGGCTTGGCTATCGGCAATTGCCGATAAAGCTGCCGCTATTGCGGGTGTCGGCTCGATTCTAACGCTTGGCCTCATCCTCGCCGTGAGCTGGTTCGGCGTTCGCCACCTCTTCAGAATTCTCGAACGCAGCTTCTGGTCATTGAATGCGCTTCTCGTGCAGCCCGTGTACGCACTCGCGAGGGAGAGCATTCGGCATATGGCCGAACGCTTCCTGAGCCGCAACCTGAGCGACGCCTGGCGAGAACGAGTCCGCGCCGCAGGCGCTGCCGTCGCTGGTCTTATCGTTTTCATCGCTGCCGCCGTGTTTGCCATCTGTGTTTGGCCTTATACGCGATGGTCGGCATCGGTTTCCGATCTGGTCGCGCCGCAAGCGCTTCTACTGCCGGCGCTCGCCAATATGACTCTGCTGGTCACTGGTTACCTGGGCGCGGGCTCGCTCTTCTGGGGACTAGCGGATGCAACGATGGAGCAGCCGCGAAGCGCGTCAGAGGCTGACGGCACCGTGAGCGGGACTTCCAAGTGGCGCGTCGTTCATCTGTCTGACATCCATATGGTGGGCGAGCGCTTCGGCTGCCGCATTGAATGCGGACGGGATGGCCCGAGGGGCAACGGGCGCTTCGACGAGGTTCTCGCGCAGCTGGCGATGATGCATGAGGAAGATCCTCTGGACTACATCGTCATCACAGGCGACCTCACGGACGCGGGGAGAGCATCAGAGTGGGCTGAGTTTGTGTCTGTCATGGCGCGATACCCAAAACTGTTGGAGCGCACGCTCGTCATTCCTGGAAATCACGATCTCAATGTCGTTGATCGCGCCAATCCAGCCCGGCTCGAGCTGCCGATAAGCCCAGGAAAGCGCCTTCGGCAGATGCGCACCTTGTCGGCCATCTGCGGCGTGCAGGGGGACCGGGTGCATGTCGTGGATACAGATACGCACGGTATTGGAGCACTGCTGGAAACAGCGCTCACACCCCACCTGCACGCGATCAAGACCTTTGCTGATGCCGGGGGATTGGGCTTGTCGTGGCGTCTTGGCAGGGTTTGGTCGGATGCATTCCCTCTGGTCGTGCCGCCTTCTACCGAGAATGGCCTTGGTGTGATGCTGCTGAACTCGAATGCCGAGGCGAATTTCTCTTTTACAAATGCCCTTGGTCTCGTGCCATTCGAGGATATGCGCGCGGTGATCTCCCTGCTTCGCTCTCATCCGAAGGCACATTGGATCATCGCGCTCCATCATCATCTCGTCGAGTACCCCATGCCGGCCGAGGAACTATCCGAGCGGATCGGGACTGCACTCATTAACGGGAGCTGGCTGGTGCGAGAACTCAGGCCTTATGCGAAGCGGATAACAATACTGCACGGCCATAGGCATATTGATTGGCTCGGAACGTGCGGGCATCTTCGGGTCATATCGGCGCCATCGCCGGTCATGCCGACGAAGGGGACGGCCAAGGGCAGCTTCTACGTTCACACGTTCTCGGCCACGACGGATGGACTGGCGCTCGCATCATCTACACCGATCAATCTGCCCGACGAGAGCACGGGTCTTAAGTCGTAGCCTCGGTGGATGTGCGGTCGTGTTGACCGCCACCGAGCAACTCCGCAATCCATCGGCTCGACGGATTCATCGTGCAGAATGTGAGCACGACGATGGAGATCGGAACGCCAATGAAGGCGCCAAAAGGCCCCCAAAGGCTTGCCCAAAGAAAGACGGAAAACAGGATGAGCGACGGCGAGATCGAAAGTGCGGCGCCAGCCACTCGAGGCTCGATGTAGCTTCCCACGATGAACTGCAGAAGATTGAGACCGAGGAAAAGCCCGAGCACGGGATACCAAGTCTCGAACTGCGCGGACGCGAAGAGTGTGGGGAAAGTCGTGGCGAAGAACGGCCCGATAAACGGGATATAGTTGAGTACGAAGGCGATCACACCCCACTCGGCCGCAAACTGAAGCCGATGACTTGCGCAAAGCCCCACACGAGTACGCCTGTCGCCAGACTCATTTGAGTTCGGACGACCATGTATCGCCTGAGTTTGGCCGCTGCTTGCTGTGTCCCTTCCACGAGCAGTTGGCCGAGCTGCTGATTCCGCAGGCTGTGGGCCCGACGCTCGAAGTCTCGCACCTCGAGAAGAAGAAGGATGACGTAGATGAACACGACGAGCCAAAAGCTCAACGTCGTATTGAGGCGGCTCGTGATGCCTTGCAGTGTGCGTAACAGCCAGCTTGCGTTGAAGTGCTCAGACCAGACTCCGGCGATGGCGATGCCGTGGCCCTCCAGCCATTCGGTCATCTGGATATAGACATTCTGAAATCGTCCGGCTTCGGCGACGATCCAGCGTGTGACGCGACCGAACGCCCAAGCAGCCAGCGATCCGAAAGCCGCGAAGCACGCGACGATGACAATGACACTCACGACAAGAGCCAGGTATCGCGGGAGATAGGCTTCGCACCGCGCCTGAACCGGCCATATGACCGCAACAGTGAGAAGCGCCGCGGCGAGAGGGGCAATGACCGACTGCGCTGCGCTGGCTGCCACGAAGGCAACAATGACGGCAATGACGGTCAAGGCAGTGCTGTAATAGCGTGGAGGCATCGCGAGCTGTTCCTCTCGCCTAAGTCGGGCTGAGCGGCTTTTGCATCACTCTTATAGATGAATGCACTGCCTGTTCAGAGCAGCTCACGCGCGTTTGTTAGCCTTCTCTGTTCAGGAAGCCGAGTAGCAGCGCCCCCTCCATGATCAGGTTCATGCCGACGAGGACGCCGAAAGTCCAAGCAGCAGAATAGGGGAAGTTTGTGTAGAGCATGATTGCGATGAGAATGGATAGAATTCCGCTGAGTGCAAGTATTGCCTTACCACTCGGCACCCTGAGACTCCAGAACAGCTTTGCGACGCCGACGACGAATATCGAGGCGATGCTCACGAGCGTGACAGTCACAAGTCCGGCGAGTGGATTGGTGAGGATGAATAGCCCGGCGACGATGCTGATGATCGCGAGCACGATGAGCCCGAGAGTTCCAAGCCAGCTCGGTGCGCGAAAGGCGACAATGCCTTCGAGTATTCCGCTGGCGACGAAATAGCCTCCCAGAAACAGCGTGGCGACGAGCCCCGCATAGAATGGCGTAAGCAGGCAGATAAAGCCTACCGCAATTGCCAGCCACGCCGAAATTTTGAGCGTGGTGCGATTTCCGTTCGTTAAGGCTGGATGCGCGCTCGTTGTCATGACGATATTCCCTGTCTCGAAGCTAGGCGCACGCATGATCAAGGAAATTATGGGACTTTGGCAATCATTATTCAGTGTAAATGCTTGCTGTCCGCAAATATCCTAACATGTTGGCGTGCTTGGAGTTCATTAGCGCCGCCGATGGCTTCTCGCGATATTTCGACTGCGGTCCTTTCGATGCCGGCAATTAGAAATAATCTAGTGCAAGATTGCGGAATTCGCCCAGCAAGCTGGATTTAATGTTGCTCCTCGTCGATGGATCATTAATAATAATTGCGGCGCCTTGCCTGATGATCCGCGATGTAATGCCAGTGGAAGCTCGTGGCGCGTTTGCTGGGCAGTAGTTGGATGTGAGGAGGAGTTGGAATGAAAGATTTGCGATTGTTAAGCGTTTGCCTGGTAGGGGCGATTGTAGGTTTTTGGGGTGCAGGCCCCGTGCAAGCGGCAAGAGCGGTGGTGACCGAGCGCACGAACGTGCACTCTGGGCCAGGCTCGAACTATCGTGTGATCGACCGGCTGCGCTCTGGAGATCGGGTATCGGTTGGTCGT
Source organism: Pseudomonadota bacterium (assembly GCA_023430845.1). Classification (GTDB taxonomy): domain Bacteria; phylum Pseudomonadota; class Alphaproteobacteria; order Rhizobiales; family Hyphomicrobiaceae. The sequence goes on along the minus strand of JAEYYJ010000076.1, from coordinate 382 downwards.
TGCGCTTCATCACGTCGCTGGTGACACGTCTCATCATCACGCAGCCGCAGTGGCTGGGTACGTTCGCGCTCTCTCGATCAGATTCGCGGTAGCGGGCCGCGCCGCCCGGGCGGCATTTGTTTCTTCGGAGCACGCGGCGAAATCTGCTTGAACAGGTAATTGCGTTTGGCTGGGTTGGCCAACAAGGCCAACCCAGCCATTTCAAGATACTCAGTTTGGAAGCGTGTTCTTGTAGATCTTGCCGTCCTTCATGATGACGACGAAGTTCTTGGCAGGATCCGCAATGAGCTGAATGTTGTCGAGCGGATTGCCATCGACCAGCAGCAAGTCCGCGAGCGCGCCCTGCTCGACGACACCGAGCTTGCCGGGATAGGGATTGCGC
>JAEYYJ010000408.1 GCA_023430845.1 Pseudomonadota bacterium | reverse complement strand
CGCGCGCGCCCATGAGGGCGGCGCGCAACTCGTCGTGGAGGGGCGGGCGCTGACGGTGGCGCTGCGCGATCGGATCGGCGAGCTGGTGCGGGCCGAGCTCGGCCTGAGCGCCGAGCAGCTGCCGCTCGCCAAGGTGCTGGAGGGCGGCAGCTGGGCCGCCGGCCGCCGCATCGCCCGCGAGAAGCGCGAAGGCGGCGGTCCGCCCTTGACCATCGTCAGCGACGGCACGGTATTCTAGACAAAGACAAGAAGACGAAGGGGATCAGGATTGCATGGCCACGAGCGCTAACGGCGTCACCGTCGTCGACCACCCGCTGGTGCAGCACAAGCTGACGCTGATGCGCGAGAAGGACCGCTCGACCAAGAGCTTCCGCCAGCTGCTGAACGAGATCGGCATGCTGCTCTGCTACGAGGTCACGCGCGACCTGCCGACCGAGATGATCGAGATCGAGACGCCGCTGCAGACCTCGATGCAGCCGGTGATCTCCGGCAAGAAGCTGGTCTTCGCGCCGATCCTGCGCGCCGGCGTCGGCTTCCTCGACGGCATGCTCGAGCTCGTTCCGGCCGCCCGCGTCGCCCATATCGGCCTCTATCGCGATCCCGAGACGCTGCAGGCGGTCGAGTACTACTTCAAGGCGCCCTCGGACATTGCCGACCGCATGATCGTGGTGATGGACCCGATGCTGGCCACGGCGAACTCTGCGGTCGCGGCGATCGACCGCCTGAAGGAGCGCGGCGCCAACAACCTCCGCTTCGTCTGCCTGCTCGCGGCGCCCGAGGGCATAGCACGGCTGCGAGCCGCCCATCCCGACGTTCCGAGCTGGACCGCGTCGATCGACGAGCGACTCAATGAGCACGGCTATATCGTTCCGGGCCTAGGCGATGCCGGCGACAGGATGTACGGCACGAAGTAGCGAGGGCCCGCTCAGTATCCCAGCAGGAAGGGATTCTGGCTGCCACGCTTCCAGCCTTCCTCGGCGAGCAGCATGTCGAGGCCGACGCTCGCCAAGTCGTCGCTGAGAGGTTCGAGCGCGACATCATTGACCTGGTAGACGATCTTCACGTAGCCGCGGCATGTCTCGCACGTCTCCGCCTTGACCGTGTCGGGCTGCCCCTCGATGCCGCGGAAGCTCACGCCATCCGTCGCCCCACACAGCACGCACATGACGCGGATCACGTTCCACATGGTCCCGCAGAGACTGCACGTGCAGTAGCGCGTGTTGTACGCTTTCGGCCAACCGACTACGCTGCTTGCCACGGGCGCACTGCCGCACGAGGGACACGCCGCATGGGCGACAGGTGTCAACGCCTCGGCATCGAGCATCGCCGCCAGTCGCGTGAAATGCACCTGAAGCCCTGCCAGAATCAGAACGCGCTGCGCCATGTCGTCGGTGGATGCCGGTTCCTTCAGCGCAGCCGTCACGAGCTCGCGCCCTCGCGATGGAAGAGCCTCGATGAGCGCATCGACAGCCGCCGCCGTCGCAGGGGGCAAGGTCATCGCGCGCAGCCGGACAGCAAGTCCTTCGACGGCCGCCATCATGGCACCATCCGGCTCGAGCGTTCCACGTGCGATCGGTGGCATGCCGTTCTGCTGGGCCCGCGCAATAAGATCCGCGGACGGCAGTGATACGGGCGGCAGCGTGGCCGCGATATCATGCTGCGCAGATGCGAGTCTTGCGAGAAACTCGAGATAGGGGCTGAGCTTGTGACCGGAGCGCGCCAGCTCCGCGAGGCGCTCGGCGCGGCTCAGGAACAGCGCGGATGGATCGGGGAGCACCGCGAAGGGTGGTTTCGCCTGCTCTCCGATATTGCTCATGTCGCCGACGATGCGGCGTCCGCCGGGCATTGTCACCTCTGTCATCGATTATCGGGCGCTCATGTAGAGCGCACTCAGTCACGCCATGCGCGGCGTGAAATATCAAGCGGCAAAAAGCGGCTCTTCCGGCAAATCTCGAATGCCGAAAGAGCCTTAGATTGCCTATTCGGCAGGTGTCACGTGCTGCCGCTCGACCTTGCCTTCGTCGACTTCCTTGCGCAGCCACTTGCGGTGATGCCGCCAGCCCCAACCGCCGGTGACGAAACCGCGCGTCATGGCGCTGAACGTACCGCGCACCCAAATCGCCGCGTAGACATGGACGATCCAGATCGTGATCGTGAGCACCGCGGCGGAGGCATGGATGAGAGCTGCCGCGCGAAGCTGGTCGATCGTCGCCTTGAACCCGAAAAGGCCCTCGAAGTACGCAAGCCCCGGCTCCCATAGCCCGACGCCCGTCACGAACATCACCGCCACGAGCACGGACTGCGACCAGAAGACGAACTTCTGCCCGGCATTGTACTTGCCGACTTCCGGTAGATACTCATCGTTGCCGCTCAACACATGGCGGATGCGCGCGAGCCACACCCAGTCCGTGCGCTCGGGCAAATTCTGCGCGAAGAAGCGGATAAAAAGCCCGATGAAGCCGACGACGAGCACAACACCGATCCAAGGATGGAGCCAGCGCACCGTGGCCCCGCCACCGAAGAGCCCGCTCAGCCAGAAGAGGCTCGGATGGAAGAGCGAAAGCCCGCTCAACAGCAAGAGAACGAAGCTGATCGCGACGATCCAATGGTTGATGCGAGCACTTCCCGAGTAGCGGGGCACACGCGTGTGCGCCCCGCTGTCCTGATCATGTATGCTCACGACTTACCTCCCGCCAGCTTCTCGGCATTCTCCTCGTCTTCCTTGGAGACGCGATTGGGGCCTTGCAGGATGTGGTGGATCACGCCAGCAGCAGCCGTCAGGCCGATCAACGCCAAACCAGCGTACTTTCCGACACCCTTCCAGGCCTCGACGAGAGGACTGATCCGCGGGTTCTCGGCAAGACCGGCATAGAGCTGCGGCTTGTCGGCGTGATGGAGCACGTACATGACGTGCGTGCCCTGCACACCTGGCGGATCATAGAGCCCCGCTTTGTCGAAGCCGCGAGACTTCAAGTCAGCGATGCGCTTTGCCGCCCAGGTCTTCATCTCGTCCTTCGTGCCGAACACGATCGCCTGGGTCGGGCAAGCCTTCTGGCAAGCAGGCCCCTGGCCGACAGCCACACGATCCGAGCAGAGCGTGCACTTGTAGGCTTTGTGATCGGCATTCGAGATGCGCGGAATGTTGAAGGGACAGCCCTTCACGCAATACCCGCAGCCGATGCAGTTCTCCTTGATAAAATCGACGATACCGTTGGAGTACTGCACGATCGCACCCGGTGAGGGGCACGCTTTGAGACAGCCCGGATCCTCGCAATGCATGCAGCCGTCCTTGCGGATCAGCCACTCGAGATTGCCGCTCTCCGGATTCTCGTATTCGGTATAGCGCATCAGCGTCCAGCTGTTGGGCGTGAGGTCGTGCGGATTGTCGTAGACACCGACATTCACGCCGACCTCTTCCGTGAGCTGGTTCCACTCGAGGCAAGCCGTCTGGCATGCCTTGCAGCCGATGCACTTCGACACGTCGATCAGCTTGGCCACCTCGGTCTGCCGCTTTGCGGGCGGCGTGATCGTGGAGGCCGAGCGGCGGATCATGTCCTTCTCGCCGAACTTGGCTGAGGACTTCTCCGTGGTGGGATTGGGGATTGCTGGAAACATGTTGTTGCTCTCCCCTTATGCCACCGGCCCGACGATGGGCTCGACGTTGACGAGAAATGCCTTGTACTCCGGCGTCTGCGAGTTGGCGTCACCGACCGGCGGCGTCAGCCCGTTGATCGGATTGGCCTTGCGGGCCACACCGATGAAGCCGAAGTTGAGTGGCAGTCCGACGTAATGCACGGTCTTCCCGTCGACCGTCAGAGGCTTCAGCCGCTTCGTCACGACAGCCTTGCCCTTGACCGAGCCACGCTTGGACCACACACGCACCCAGCCGCCATGCTTGATGCCTTTCTCGGCCGCAAGCTGCTCGGACATCTCCACGAAGAACTCGGGCTGCACGACAGCATTCATGTGCACGCCCTTCGTCCAGTAATGGAAATGCTCGACGAGGCGATAGGTGGTGGCGACGATCGGGAACTCCTTCGATGTGCCGAATGACGGCCGGTCACGCTCGAACACGCGCGCAGCCGGATTGCCCTTCAGCTTCGGGAAGACCGGGTTCGTCACCGGCGACTCGAATGGCTCGTAGTGGACCGGGAACGGCCCGTCCGCCATCAGCCCGCGCACCCAGAGGCGGGAGACGCCTTCGGGGTTCATGATGAAGGGGCCAGTGGCCTGAGACGGCGGGATGGTCGGCACGTAGTCCGGCACATCCGGTCCAGTCCAGCGCTCGCCGTTCCAGAACATGTACTTCTTACGCTCACTCCACGGCTTACCTTCCGGATCGGCCGAGGCGCGATTGTACTGGATGCGGCGATTGGCGGGCCATGAGAAGCCCCAATTACCGTAGACGCCGAGGCCCGATGGATCAGCGTTGTCACGACGCTGCGAGAGATTACCCGCAGGGCCATAAACGCCGGTGTAGATCCACATGGCGCCGTCGGTCGAGCCGTCGTCGCGCATCTCGCCGAAGCTCGCGAGCTGCTGCCCGGCTTGACGCGTGACCTTGCCGCTGGCGTCCTTCAAATCCACCAGTGCCTTGCCATTGAGCTCCTTCAAAAGCTCGTCGGCGCTCGGCTCTGCCGGATTCTTGTACGACCAGTCGACGGCGAGCAGCGGCTCTGCTCCCTTGCCACCCTGCGTCTCGTAGAGCTTGCGAATGCGATTGAACAGATCCGCCAGGATGACCACGTCGGTGCGTGAGTCATGATAGGGATCCGCCGCCTGCCATTTCCACGAGATGCAGCGGCTCGAGTTGGTCAGGCTTCCCGCTTCCTCGGCGAACGAGGTGACGGGCAGCATGAACACTTCCGTTTGAATCTTGGCGGGATCGACGTTGTTGAACTCGCCGTGATTCTCCCAGAACCGCGCCGTGTCGGTCTCGATCGGATCGATGCTGACGAGGAATTTCAGCTTCGCCAGACCAGCGGCGCTCTTGTTCGAGTCCGCGATGGCCATGAGCGGGTTGAAGCCCTGGCAGATCAGTCCGTTCGTCTTGCCCTGGTTGATCAGATCGAACATCCGCAGGCAGTCGTAGGCCACGTCGAGCTTCGGCAGCCAGTCGTAGCCGAAGTTGTTCTCCGGCGTTGCCTTGGCGCCGAAGTACGACTTCAGGAAGCTCACATAGAACTTCCGGTAGTTCTGCCAGTAGCTCGTCTGGTTGGCCTGGAGCGGCTTGAACGTCCGCTTGCTCAAGTGCGATTCGAGCGTCGGCTCCTGCTCGGTCGGCAACGCAAGGTAGCCGGGAATGGCTGCCGTGAGCGTGCCGACATCAGTGATGCCCTGGACGTTGGAGTGCCCGCGAAGTGCGTTCACGCCACCACCAGGAACGCCGATGTTGCCGCACAGAAGCTGGATCATGGCTGCGGTACGGATGTTCTGCGCACCGTGCGAGTGCTGCGTCCATCCGAGCGCGTACATGATCGTCATCGCCCGCTCGCCATTGGCAGTCGAGGCGATCCACTCAGCGACCTTCAGGAACTTGTCCTGCGGCGTCCCGCTCACGCGATTGACCATCTCGGGCGTATAGACCGCGAAATGCTTCTTCATGAGCTGGAACACAGAACGTGGGTGCTCGAGTGTCATATCGCGCACGGCATAGCCGTCCGCACCGATCTCGTATTCCCACGAGCTGCGATCGTACGTCGCCTTCGACTCGTCGTACCCGGAGAAGAAGCCTTCGTCGAAGGCGTAGCCTTCCTTCACCAGATAGGCCGCGTTCGTGTAGTGGCGGACGTACTCCTTGTGGATCTTGTCGTTGCTGAGCAGGTAATTGACGATACCTGACAGGAACGCAACGTCGGATCCTGGACGGAGCGGCGCATAGTGATCGGCAACAGCCGCCGATCGCGTAAACCGCGGATCGACCACCATGAGCTTGGCGCCACGCTCGGCTTTCGCCTCGGTGACCCACTTGAATCCGCAAGGATGTGCTTCGGCGGCATTGCCGCCCATAACGAGGACGAGATCCGTGTTGCGGATATCCGTCCAACTGTTGGTCATCGCACCGCGACCGAATGTCGGGCCCAGACTGGACACCGTCGGTCCGTGTCAGATCCTCGCCTGATTTTCAATCTGGAGAAGACCGAGACCACGCGCGACCTTGTAAGTCGCCCAGCCGGTCTCGTTCGTGACCGAGCTGCCGGAGAGGAAACCCGTCGTCGTCCAGCGGTTGACCGTGACGCCCGCCGCGTTCTTCTCGACGAAGTTCGCGTCGCGATCTTCCTTCATGAGTTTCGCGATCCGCTCCATCGCGAAATCCCAGGTCACGGGCTCGAACTTCGCCGTGCCGGGCTTCCGATACATCGGCGTTTTCACGCGCGTCGCGGAATGGATGTAATCAATCGCGGCAGCACCCTTCGGGCACAGCGTTCCGCGGTTGACAGGATGGTCGGCATCGCCCTCGATGTGGACGACCTCGAGCTTGCCCTTGTTGGCCTTGCTCGGTGCCGCGTAAGCCAGCATTCCGCAGCTCACGGCGCAATAAGGGCACGTCGTACGCGCTTCCTTGGTCTGAACAAGCCTGAAGGGCTTGACGAGAGCCGAGACTTGCGCCTCCGCCTCTCCAAAGCCGAGCGCGCCGATGGCGGTTCCTGCTGCGCCGGCGCCAGCCAGCTGCATGAACCTTCGGCGAGAGACTTCGATGTTCATGGGTCAGCCACCTCCTTGCAAATATTCTTATTTACCTTCTAAGGAGAAGACTGCAGTGCGCCACCCCCATCAAGGTGGCACGCCCAATGCTGCGATCGCAAAATCCAATTGATCAATGGTCACGACGCTGGGCGCGTGGGATATGCCGACCACGGCAGCAATCACCGCCGCTATCTACGGCCTTGCTTCAAGGATCATATTGAAGGGCGTTTCAGTCGCCCGGCGGACGCTCGAGAACCCGCCGGCCTTGATAATTTCCCGCAATTTCGCTTCGCCTGCCTGTGCGCCGAGCGCTGCCCCGACCTCCTGCGACAACGAGGTGGGAACGCAGATCATCGTCGAAGCTGCGTAATACAGACGACCGACCGGATTGAGGTTTTCATTGAGGCTGTTGCCGGCCATCGGCTCAACGATCATCCACGTCCCGTCGGGCTTCAGCGACTGGCGAATATGCGTCGCGGCGCCCGCCGGATCGCCCATATCGTGCAGGCAATCGAAGCACGTCACCAGATCGAAATCCTTACCCGGATAATCCTTCGCCAAGCCGACCTCGAACCGCGCATTTGCGGATACGCCGTGCGATTGAGCGTGTGCCTGCGCGTCCTCGATCGAGCCGGGATGAAAATCAAAGCCGATGAACTGCGACTTCGGGAATGCCTTGGCCATGAGCACCGTTGACCAGCCATGTCCGCAGCCGATGTCCGCGACTTTCGCACCGCGCTCGAGCTTCGCCGTCACGCCTTCGAGCGCGGGAAGCCACGAAGACACGAGATTGTTGAGGTAGCCCGGCCGGAAGAATCGCGCCACAGCGCAGAACATGCAGCCGGCCTGATCACCCCAGGCGACGCCGCCGCCGGATTTGAATGCGGCTTGCACCTTCGACTGGTTCTCCTGCAGAGCGGCCATCAGGTCGAAGGCGCCCATCATATAGACCGGGCTTTCCTCATTGACGAATATCATGGCCTGCTCCGGCGGCAACGAGAAGCGGGCCGACGCTGCATCATAGGTTAGGTAGTTCGACGCGGCCTGATTGGACAGCCACTCGCGCACGTATCGCTCATCTGCTTTTGCAGCCGCTGCAAGCTCAGACGATGTCATCGGACCTTTCGCTGCGAGTGTCTTGTAGAATCCGAGCGCGTCGCCCATGCGGACCATCGCGACGCTCGATGCGCCTCCAAGATCGGCGAGCATTTGACCGATGAATGCGTTGAGCTTGTTCTCATCGACAGAGGTAATTGCCTGTGACATGACGCGTACTCCTCAGAGAACTATTGAGATCTCAGATCAACTCCGCCAGCATTCGTGCGGCTCGCGCGGCGCCGCCGGCTTCGACGGATTTGAAATGCGTCGAAGACTTGAGTGCCTCGACCATGGCGCTGGCGATCATGTCCGGGGTCGAGGTTGCGTAGTCCATGCGCCGCCCCGCGCCGTAGCGATCGAGGCGATGAGCGACGTGGAAGTTCTGCTCGAAATGATTGCGGAGCGGGAAGTAGAGGAACGGCGTACCGGCAGCCGTCAGCTCCATGCAGGTCGTGAGACCTCCCTGTACGAGCGCGAGATCGCACGCTGCGAGATGACGATCGAGGTTCGGCACGAATGCACGGACCTCCACACCAGCCGGCGCACTCAGAGACGCGGGATCGATGCGCGGCCCCGCGACGAGAATCATCCGCAAGTCGGGCATCCTGGCTCGCGCCATCGGGTAGCTCTGCAGTATTCGCCTGATCAGATGCGTGCCGACGCCCGATCCGCCGACGGTGACGATACAGACACGTTCGTCCGCCCGGTAACCGAGCTTCTCGCGCAGTTCCGCGCGTGGGCCGAAGGCTTGCGGATGGTCCCCGATGACATAACCCGCGAAGTCGAAGTGCTTCGGCACCCACTCACGCATCGTCGGCAGATCCTGGCCGAATGACAGCGGCACGATGTCCTCGGGCTCGCCAACGAAGATCGCACGGTCACGCACCTGCGGATGGCGCTCGACGTGTCCGATCATCTCGGCGTTGTAGTCCGCCGTGAGAAAGGCTTCGCGCGCGCCGTTCTCCGGCATCGGCACATAACCGACGAAATCAGTGAGCCAGGCGAGCTTGGCCTTCTTCAGCTCGGGATGCTCATGCCAGTAGTGGTCGATGTCCCAGGCTTCATCGGCGATCACGAGATCGTAGCTGCCCTCGTGCACCGCATCCTGGAAGATCATGAAGTTCGCGATCAGCACCTCGTCCATCCGGCGAATGGCCTGGAATGCATTGAGGTCATGCTCGCCGGATTCGAGTTCGATATGCTTCGTCTCACTCGCCAGTCGCGAACTGAAAGGATGGATGCGCTCGCGATGCGCATCGAGCAAGCGCGTCACCGGATCCTGCGCCAGCCAGTCGACTTGCAAATCCGGATGAATCTTGCGCAGCTCCTGCGCGATGGCAATGTCGCGGCGCCCATGGCCGAGGCCGATGGGAGAGGACAGATAGAGCGCTCGCTTCGATCGCGACGTGCGCGCAACCGCTCTCCGCCCCGGCGCGCGAATGCCGAGCCTGCGATCGAGAAATTCATTGATGATCTCGTTGCACTTGGCAGGGTAGCGTGCGAGGAGATTGTGACCGCCACCACGGAAGACCACCGTCTCGGCGCCTATCAGCTCCGCGACGTGCAGCGCACGAGCGTGCGGCTGGATCTGATCACTGTCACCATGAATGACAAGCGTCGGGCATCGGATGCGGCGATACATGTCCTCGCCAACGTCGAATGATGGCGGGATGGCGCGCGCCTCCACGCTCTTCGCCAATGTGGCGCCGGATGTTTCCGCGGCCCACTCGAGCCCATCCTCGATCTGCTTGGTCGAGTGCGGTTCGGAGCATATGTGACGGATGAAGTGCTCGGCAAACTCCGGATAGTTCGAGAGCCAGTAGTCACGATTGTATTTGTTCCACCCCTCGTAGCGTTTCTGCTCAGTCAGGAAGTGCTGCGGCGTCATATATGAATAGCCGACACCGACCGTCGCCGATGTGCCGACAAGAACAGCAGCTTTGACGCGCTGCGGATGGTGTGCCGCCACAATCGCCGTCAGCATTCCGGCAAAGGAAAGTCCGATGAGTATGGCCTTCTCTGTGCCCGTCGCGTCCATGACGGAAAGCACGTCGCCGACGTAGTTCTCGAGCGCGTAAGCGGCGACTTCATCGGGGCGATCGGACTTGCCATTGCCGCGCGGATCGTATGTCACGCAACGGAACCGCTCGCTGAAATACGGAATCTGCGCCTTGTACACGCGAGCATGGACGATGCTCCATGGCGGCGGAAAGATCATTGTATCCGCGCCATCGCCGTAAACTTCATAGTGGATCTTCACGCTATCGCGTTCGACATACGCCTCGTGGTTCGGCAGCCTGGCACGCATGTCACCACCTCATGTCACTTCTTCAATGAACTGCCCTCTGC
>JAEYYJ010000399.1 GCA_023430845.1 Pseudomonadota bacterium | reverse complement strand
CCGCTCGCGCCAAGAATGTGCACCTTGTAGCGTTCGGCGAGATCAGCGTGCACGGCGTCGATACGCGGGAAGGCTTCGGATACAGCCTGCAGCGAGGCATCGAGGCTCGCGACGACAGCAGCACCAGCAGGCACCGCCAGCTCCATCGCGCCATATTCGGGAAAGACGAGCAGTTCGGCACCGTCACCCGCAGCTTCGGCAACCCAGCGCGCGAGCTTGTCCTCGATCGCGCCGAGTGTCGGCAGGGCATCGAGCGGATAAGCAGCAGCGGCAATGCGGACGGTTCGCGCAGGCGCGACCATGTCAGAGCGCCTTCATCCAGAACTGCATGTGCTTTGAGGTCTCCTCGCTCTGATCGATGTCCTTCCAGGCGAACGATCCCGTCAGGCCATCGACCTTGGCATAGCCGCGCTTCATCCAGAAAGCGTCGAGGGGACGGTATCGGGTGGGCTTCAGTGGATGATCGTCGGGGCGCACAACACCGCAGAATGTGATCTTGTCGAAACGGCCGAGCGCACGCGCGTGCGCCTCGCGGCCATCGAAGAAAGCATGACCGAGCCCATGACCGCGATAGTTGGAGAGCAGCACGGACTCGCCGCAGTAGAAAATGCGATCGATATCGAGCCCGCGATCGGTGAAGGCCTTGCCGAAGGCTTCGGCATGATCGGCGAGGGGCGCGCCTGTCGCGACACCTACGACAGTGTCGTCGTCGTAGGCTGCGATCACCACCGCATCCGTCGACGCCGCGAACCGGCGCAGATAAGCCGTCTCGTAGTTGACCGTGCCGTCATAGAGATAGGGCCAGTCGCGGAAGACGGCCACGCGCAGCCGCGCAAGCTCGGGTATGGCCGCGCGCACGGCATCTCCGGTCAGGCTTTCGACGCGCAGCACCATGGCGCTCTCCTCAGCCTTTGCCGGCAAGTTCCTTTGCCAGTGCCTCGCCCGCCACCTGCAGCAGCCAGTCCGTGAGATTGTAATACGTGGTGACGCGCGTGATCTTGCCGTCCGCGATGGCGAAGAACGCCCCTGCGGGAAGCTGATACTTCTGGCCATTCGCCGGCGGCAGGCCCTCGTCGGTCTTGAGATACGTGCCGTGCACGTTGAACTCGGCCGCGGCGCGCGTGCCATCGGCGCTCGTCATCACCGCGATATCGGTCAGCCGTTCCTCGTAGGTCTCGCTCATGTGGCGGGAGAAGTCCGCGAAGGCCGCCTTGCCGACCCGGCGCGCGCCCTGATTGACGTCGTGGGCGACGTCATCGGAAAGCATGGCCAGCATCGCCGCCGTATCGCCCTTGTTGAAGGCGTCGTAGTAGCGGCGGATGAGGGCTTCGGTGTCAGTCTTGGGCACTGTCTGGGACATGGGGCGTGGCTCGGCTCAGGTGGATGCTGCACTGCCGAAATCGCACAGCAGGGCCGCCAGGTCCAGGGTGCTGTACCAGGTGAGTTGACGCACTACCTTGAGGTGGTAGCGCTGGGACTGCCTCCCGCTCGCGAAATGCACGCAATTGATGTAAACCGCCGCTCATGACGCAGCATATGGCCAATCTATCCAGCCTGCAGCCCGCCGTTGGCTGGCGCGTGAGCGGCGCCCCCGTAGCCTATCCTGAGGCGCTCACCTTCATGGAGGCCCGCGCCAAGGCCATCGCGGAGGGTGAAGCCGGCGAGCTGGTCTGGCTTCTGGAGCACCCGCCGCTCTACACGGCCGGGACAAGCGCCAAGCCCGCCGATCTCGTCACGCCCGATCGCTTTCCCGTCTACGAGGCTGGGCGGGGCGGGCAATACACCTATCACGGTCCCGGCCAGCGAGTGGCTTATGTGATGCTCGATGTGGGCCGGCGCGGCGCCGATGTGCGCGCGTTCGTTCGTGAGCTCGAAGGCTGGATGATCGACACGCTCGCGACATTCGGTGTCGTCGGCGAGACACGAAGCGACCGCGTCGGCGTCTGGGTGCGCCGGCCGGAGCTCGGGCCGAGCGTCGAAGACAAGATCGGCGCCATCGGCATTCGTCTCAGGCGCTGGATCAGTTTCCACGGCATCAGCCTGAACGTCGCGCCCAACCTCGAGCACTTCTCAGGCATCGTGCCGTGCGGCGTGCGCCAGCACGGCGTAACCTCGCTCACCGATCTCGGCATTCGCGCCGGAATGAGCGAGGTGGACGCGGCCCTCCGCGCCGCTTTCGAACGGCGCTTCGGACCGACGCTCTCCGCGTAAATTTACTGCTTCGGCGACTTGTCCGGAGCCGGCTTGATGGCCTTCTCCTGTTCGATCTGCGCCTTGATGGCCGGATCGACGTATTCGAGTTCAGCCTTGGCGCGCAGATCGGCCGCAACTTCCTGCGCCTTGCGATGGATCATGGAGGCGACGATGCGCTCCTTGATGGTGTCGAACGGCGGCGCGCCGCGTGCACGGCGATCCTCGACTTTCACGATATGCCAGCCGAACTGGCTCTTCACCGGCTCCGAGACACCGCCAGCCTTCAGTGCGAATGCCGTTTCCTCGAAGACCGGCACCATCTGACCCTTGCCGAAGTAGCCGAGATCGCCGCCTTCATCCTTGCTGCCGGGATCCTTGGAATGCTCCTTGGCGAGCGCAACAAAATCCTCGCCCTTCGTGATGCGCGCGTGGAGCTGCTTTGCCAGGTCCTCGCTCTCGACGAGAATGTGACGCGCCCGCACCTCTTCCTGCGCCTTCGCATTGCCGACCTGCTGGTCGTAGAACTTCTTGGCATCGGCTTCGCTGACCGACTTGTTCAGTTCGGCCTCGAAGTAATATTCGCGCAGCGCGCGGCGGCGCCAATAGTTCATGCGCTCTTCGAAGGCCGCGCCACTGCCGAGCTTCGCGGCTTCGGCGGCATCTGCAAAGAGCTGGTTCTCGATCACGTACTCGAGGATGACACGGCGGCGCGCCTCGGGAGGGATGCTGCCAAGCTCGTTGCCGATCTCGGCCTCGGCAAGCTGCATGTCCGATTCCGTGATGGACTTGCCATTAACCTTGGCGACGATCTTCTCCTGCGGCTTGTCCTGGGCAACGCTCTCGCCCGCGAGATGAACCGCGACGGGGAGGGGCGCTGTCAGCAGCGCAGCGGCGAAAACGGCTCTCATGAGCTTGTTCACAGGGGCGATCCTTGGTTGAGGCGGAACCCGGCCTCGGCCGGTACTTCTAGCACGAACGCTTTCAGGTCGGCTGGCACAGCCTTAGCCGCTCGCCTGAATCGCGCCAAGCCAAGCTTGAGCGTTGTGGCGCGATTGTGGCCGGCAGCAGGATGATGATCCTGCCGCACCATCCCGGAAGAACTTGCCGAATGCGGGCGGGTTCCCGGTCTGGCGGGCATCGGCGCGCCAATAGCACCACTTCACGCCGTCAGCGAGTTACGAAACGGCAATCTTCACATACTCGAAGTCGCCCGGCTTGCTGTCGATACCGACCTTGGGCGGCGAGATCCAACCCGCATACTTGCCGGGCTCCCAGCAGGGCTTCATGAGGCTTTCGATGAAGGCGCCGTCGTCCGTCGAGGGGAGCCATTCATCCTTCCGCGCTGCCCATTCACCATCCGAGAGGAGCTTTCCCTCGGGCGAGGCATGGATGTTCCTGAACTCGCCGATGGCGCGGTTGAAGGTAACCGACGGCAGCGTGAGCTGGAACTTGATGCCGGCTTTGTCGATGATGCGATTCCAGCGCGACACGCCGCCCTGACAATCTTTCACATAGTCGTCCCGAAGGCGCATGTTGATCGCCGTCAGCGCCGGTTCGTCGACCATCTTGATGCTGCCATCGACGAACTTGAGCACGGGATAGTGCGCGCCGGTCAGCAGATGATCATCGTCGATGCGCGTCTCGTTGAAGCGTCCTTTGAGGCCGGAGTTGTAGAAATTCGCCGCATTCGTCGAGACTTCCGAGCCGAAGAGATCGAGTGAGAGCGAGAAGTGCAGGTTTGCCTTCTTCTGCAAGGTCGGCAGATCGACGACGCCGAGCGCGCGCACGCGATTGATATCGTACGGATCCTCGATGCCCGCAGCCTTCATGGCTTCGCACGTGCGCTCGATGGTGCGCCCGACGCCCGTCTCGCCGACGAACATGTGATGCGCTTCTTCGGTCAGCATGAAGCGGCACGTGCGCGAGAGCGGATCGAAGCCCGACTGTGCGAGGCTTTCGAGCTGCATCTTGCCGTCGCGGTCCGTGAAGAACGTGAACATGAAGAACGAGAGCCAGTCCGGCGTCGTCTCGTTGAAGGCGCCGAGCATGCGGGGCTTGTCTTCGTCACCCGAACGGCGCTGCAGGAGGCCATCCGCTTCCTCGCGCCCATCGCGGCCGAAGTATTTGTGCAGGAGATAGACCATAGCCCAGAGATGGCGGCCTTCCTCGACATTCACCTGGAAGAGATTGCGCATGTCGTAAAGCGAGGGCGCGGTCTTGCCGAGGTGGCGTTGCTGTTCCACGCTCGCGGGTTCGGTGTCACCCTGGATAACGACGAGACGGCGCAGCATGGCGCGGTATTCGCCAGGTACTTCCTGCCAGGCCCTCTCGCCTTTGTGCGCGCCGAAATTCACGAGGCGGCTTTCGTCCTGGGGTGCGAGCAGAATCCCCCAGCGGTACTCGGGCATCTTCACATACTCGAACTTGGCCCAGCCCTTGGGATCGATCGAGATGGCGGTACGGAGATACACGTCCGATGTCTGGAAGCCCTCTGGCCCCATGGTCATCCACCAGTCGATATAGCCGGGATGCCATTGCTCGAGCGCCTTCAGCACGCGCTGATCGTCATTGAGGCCGACATTGTTCGGGATCTTCGTCGAGTAGTCGACCGCGCCTTGGGTGTTGATGGTCATTCGTGTTTCCTCCAATGCGGTGAGTTCTACACTCGCTCGGGATCAAAATCGGCCTTCACACCGCTGCCGTAACGCTTGAGCGCGCCATCCGGACCAATCGCGTTCGGCCGCTGGAATATCCAGTTCTGCCATGCCGTGAGACGGCCGAAGACTTTCGTCTCCATGGTCTCGGGCCCGGCAAAGCGCAGGTTTGCTTCGAGGCCTGTAAGCCCGTCGGCCGAAAAGCTCGCGCGCTCCTCGAGGAAGATGCGCACTTCGTCGGCATAATCGATCGTGTCGTACGCGATGGTGACGAGGCCTAATTCCTCGCAAGCTTCGGCATCGAGTGATGTGCCGATTGTCGCGCATGCGGCGTCCACGCTCTCGGGCTCACCGAGAAAGCGCGTCGCGAGGCGCGAGAGGCCATTGCTCATGGGATAAGCACCGAAGTTCAATGCCGATAGGTTCATGCTCGCGGGCGCGCGATTGTCTCCTTTCTCGGCGCCGATCAGCATGAAGGAGCGGTCACAGGCGATCACGATTTCGGCGAGCGTGCCCGCGAAGCACGAACTCGGCTCGACGAGTGCGACGAGCGAGCGCGAGGTGAGATCGATACGCTTCAGTACCCGCTTCCACTGATGCAGGATTTCGCGCGCGAGCCAGTTGCTGCTGTTCGCGTCGAGAAATGCGTCATATGCAAGCACGCGCTGGGGATCGCCTGTCGACTTGAAGACGAGTGTGCCGATATCGCGCTCATTCGTGCGCAGATGCAGCAGCGCATCATCGAGCTCACGTGAGAGGCGCAGCGGCCAGAAGCTCGCGCCTTCGCGCTGCAACGCGTCGGTATCGGACGGCGGCGCTGCATCAGGACCTAGAACCGTGATCGTCGCGCGTCGCGCGGAGTGATCGATCTCCACGCGCAAGCTCGAATACAGAATGGTATCACCGTCACGCGTGCGCTCGAGCGGCGTCAACGCGATACCTTGAGCATCTGCGGGCCGGTCCGATTGTTCTGCGAGCCGCGCGGCGGCCTCCGCGACAACAGCCTCCATGCGCGATCTCGGCACCACCTTGTCGACGACGCGCCAGTCGGCGGCACGCTTGCCCTTCAGGCCTTCCTCCAGCGTGCACAGTACGTCGGCGCGGTCGCGGCGCACTTTGCGCTTGTCCGTGACGCGCGTGAGGCCGCCCGTGCCCGGCAGCACGGCGAGCAGCGGCAGCTCCGGAAGCGACACGCTCGAACTACCGTCATCAGCGAGAATGATCTCGTCGCAGGCGAGCGCGAGTTCGTAGCCGCCGCCAGCCGCCGTTCCCTGGATGGCGCAGAGATAGCGCTGGCCGGACGCCGCACTGGCATCCTCCATGGCGAAGCGCGTCTCGTTCGTGAACTTGCAGAAATTCACCTTATGGGCGTGGCTCGATCCGGCGAGCATCCGGATGTTGGCGCCGGCGCAAAACACACGATCCTTGCCGGAGCGCAGCACCACGACCTTGACGCCCGGATGCTCGAAGCGGAGGCGCTGAATGGCGTCGGCAAGCTCGATGTCCACGCCGAGGTCATAGGAATTGAGCTTGAGCTGATAGCCGGGCCGGAGCGTCGCATTCTCGTCCACATCGAGGATCAGGTCGGCGACGGCACCGTTCACCGCGATCCGCCAGTGCCGGTAGCGTTCAGGTGCCGTCTCGAAGTCGATTCTGGCGGGCGCCGCGGATTTGTCCGTCGTGTCGCTCACATCGTCCTCCCTGGTATTTTCTGCCCCTCTGAGGCGTTCTTGCTGAGCGAGCAGGCCACCGGATACATTTGAGGCGAGAGTCTACGCTTGTCTCGCGGGGCGCAACGGGAATCGTACCGGCGTACGAGGGGCCCGCGTCGATGGGGCTTGCCCCGAGCGCCCGGGAGCGCCAGATAACAGCTCGGGCGGCGCCGTCCGGGTGGCCGCAACACGAGGTACGACCTGAATGTCCAATTTCTCTCCCCGAGAGATCGTCTCGGAACTCGATCGCTATATCGTCGGCCAGCAGGATGCCAAGCGCGCGGTCGCGATTGCGCTCAGGAACCGCTGGCGGCGCCAGCAGCTCGAAGGTGAGCTGCGCGAGGAAGTCCAGCCGAAGAACATTCTCATGATCGGCCCGACGGGGTGCGGTAAGACCGAGATCTCGCGACGCTTGGCCCGGCTTGCCGGCGCGCCCTTCATCAAGGTGGAGGCGACGAAGTTCACCGAGGTCGGCTATGTCGGCCGCGATGTCGACAGCATCGTGCGTGATCTCGTCGAGGTCGGCATCGGTCTCGTCCGCGATGCGAAGCGCCGGGAAGTGAAGGCGCTGGCCGAGAAAAATGCCGAGGAGAAGGTGCTCGACGCGCTGGTCGGCCCGGGGGCGCAGCCGGCGACGCGGGAAGCCTTCCGCAAGCGTCTCCGTAACAATGAGCTCAACGACAAGGAAATCGAGATTCAAGTGGCCGACAATGCGCCGGCCTTTCCGACCATGGACATCCCTGGTGGCCAGATGGGCATGGTCAACATCAGTGAGATGCTCGGCAAAGCCTTCGGCCAGCGCATGAAGACGCGGCGCCTTACCGTCGGTCAGAGCTATGAGCAACTCATCAGCCAGGAAAGCGATAAACTGCTCGACAGCGACCAGATTGCTACCGAGGCCGTCAAGCTGGTCGAGAATAACGGCATCGTCTTCCTCGATGAGATCGACAAGATCTGCTCGCGCAGTGATGCGGCCGGGCGTGGTGGCGCCGACGTCAGCCGCGAGGGAGTGCAGCGTGATCTCCTGCCGCTCATCGAGGGCACGACCGTCGCGACCAAGTACGGCCCGATCAAGACTGACCACATTCTCTTTATCGCGTCGGGTGCTTTCCATCTGGCCAAGCCTTCGGACTTGTTGCCGGAACTGCAAGGGCGCCTGCCCATTCGCGTGGAGCTGAAGCCGCTGACGCGTGAGGACTTCCGCCGCATTCTGACGGAGCCGCAGGCGAGCCTGATCAAGCAGTACATTGCGCTGATGGCTACCGAAGGACTGACGCTCGACTTCACCGACGATGCCATCGATGCCATCGCCGATATCGCGGTTTCGGTGAATTCGACGGTCGAGAATATCGGGGCGCGGCGGCTGCATACGGTTGTCGAGCGCGTTCTCGATGATATCTCGTTCGATGCTTCCGATCGCGGTGGAAATACCGTAGGCGTGGATGGCGCCTACGTGCGTGCGCGCGTCGGCGATCTCGCGCGCAATGCGGATCTCTCGAAGTTCATTCTCTAGGCTCTGTCGCGCACGATCTCGATGCCGACCGTGCGGCAGCCGGGCACGATGTCGGGCTTCTCGAGCCGCACGACGGCGCGCATAACGCGAGCGTCCGAGAGACAGCGCTGGGCAATACGCTCTGCCAGTGTCTCGAGCAGGTTCGTGTGTCCGCTTTCGATGATCGAGCGGATGCCCGCAACGACGGAACCGTAGTCGAGCACGGCGCCGAGGTTGTCGGATTGCCCGTCGTACTCATCGACGACAAGCAGATCGACTGAGACGACAATGCGCTGCTCGTACCGCTTCTCGAGCTCGTACACGCCGACGGAGGCCATCAGCTCGAGATCGCGCACGAAGACGCGTCGCAAGGGGCGGTCTCCCGACGCCTTTGTGCAGATCGAGCCGGCGGGCGAGGACTGCAGCGGCTCTGTCATGTTCTTGGCTCTTGTCGGATCATGGTCTTGCTGCCGGCCAGGCGAGGTGCTGTCCCGCATCGAGGGCGATCATCTGGCCGGTC
>JAEYYJ010000150.1 GCA_023430845.1 Pseudomonadota bacterium | reverse complement strand
CGCGTGGTGACTTCGAAATGTGTCTTGCCGCGGCGATAGCTGTCGAGATGATAGCCGTAGCGCGGCGTGTAGCCCGTGAGCGCGGCGGCGAGCGCGGAAGGTCCGCCCTCGAAGTTCGTGCGCGCGCCGAGCACGCTGTTCGCATAGATCGACGAACCCGTATCGCCGAAGGCAATGTGCTCACCGAGCACCGGCGGAATGACCGACTGATAGTTGATGCAGGTGTTGGTCATCATGAAGCCGAGCGCTTCGAAGGCCGCCGTCGCGCGGCGCTCGAGATCGGCCATGGTCTCGGTCTGACCGAGGCGCTTGTAGGCATTGAAGTCGACGCCGCGCGGATCGGTGATCGCGGGCACGCGGACGCGACGTTCGGCGAGCGGCAGCTTGGCGAGGCTCTCTAAGAAATCGACGCCCGAGGGGCCGAGCGCCTCGGGATCGGCCATCAGATGCACCTGGGAAATAGGAACGCAGTCCTCTGCGTCGAAGAAGCGGCCAACCTTGAGGATCTGCTCCATGGCGTATTTGCGCGCCGGCCCCTCGGCGCCGGCCAGCATGGCCTGCTGATGGTCATCAAGTTTCATTCGGTATTTCCGTCCCTGAAATCATTCCAGACGGACAATGCGTCCCAACGTGCGAGACGACAAGTCTCGAAAGCCCGCGTGTGAGGGAGGTCGATATGCAGAACGGCGGAGCGCTTCCGCTCCGCCGTTCCGGAATTCAGCCGATGCTGGCGTGCACGTCCCTTAGTGCACCGTTGCAATCTCCAGGTCATCCCCGAGGGCATGGCTCATGGCAGCCTGTCGCGTGTCGGTAAGCGCGATGGGCGTGCCGTCCGCTGCGTGCAGCGCGTAGAGCGTCAGGCCACGGGGCAGGTTGTCGATCGAGGGGAAGCGCTCCTTGGCCTCCTCCGACGACATTATGCGGATGTAGGCTATGACGCCGTCGCCGAGACGGGCGAGATCGATTTCGCTCATGACCGGGGCGGCCATCTTCTTCGACGACCGTCGCCGAGGACCGCTCTTCGTGCTTCTTTCCATGACGGTACTCCTAACGTCTTAGAGGCGCAGGCTGGCCTCCATGACCAGCGCCTGCGGGGCTCCCGACAGGGCCAGTCCGCTCATGCAGCCGAATGTTCCGACGATTCGGCTGCGTGATCTGTAACTGAAACGACTCACCCGGACGATTTCCGTCCAATTTCGATGCGGCGAATCAGCCGCTCGGGGGTGTGGCGGACGAGGTCGATGGCCAGAAGCCCATTATTGAGGTCGGCATTGCGGACCTCGATCCCTTCGGCCAGGACGAATGTGCGCTGAAACTGCCGGGCAGCAATACCGCGGTGCAGAAATTCGCGCGACTTGTCGTCCTCCTGCTTGCCCCGAATGGTGAGCTGGTTGTCCTCGAGCGTGATGTCGAGCTGATCGCGCGTAAAGCCGGCGACCGCGAGCGTGATCCTGAGCGTTTCCGCCGAAGATTCGCCCCCGGGTATCCGCTCGATATTATATGGGGGGTAGCCATCGGCGCCGCCTTTGGCGACGCGATCCACCAACCGCTCGATCTCATCGAAGCCGAGCAGCAGCGGGCTCGACAGGAGCGACATGCGTGGCATTGCGGCAAGCCCTTTTCCTAAGCGACCTTGCGCGCCCTTGCGATCGACCGGCCCCTGGCGGGCGTCCGGCTCTCCGCGCGGCCCCGAACCCGGGCGCCTGAGCGTGCCCTATTCATATGGGAAGACAGGCACTGACTTCAAGCAACGGCGCTGTGGCTTTTAGGACGCTGCGGGCGGGGCTGATTGCCATCAGAATGTCGCGGGACCGCGCCAGAACGTGCGCCGCGCTGGCCGGGGAAACCGCGCGTTCAACGGAGATACAACACATGCGGATGGCATTGCTGCGTTCGGCCTGTCTGGCAGTCTGTCTGGCGTTGGCCCTGGGACTAGGCATTCTCGGCGGCTTCGCGCCGGCCCTGGCCCAGGTCACGTCGAAGCCCGAGGACGTGCTGACGCCTGAGGAAATTGCCGAGCGTGAGGGCCGCAAGGCCTGCAAGGTGGCGATCTGCGCGGCCTTTCACAAGAAGCCGGCCGAGAGCGGTGACATCGCCTGCAACGTGCTGAAGACGTGGCGCAAGGAACAGCTTCAGAAGATGGTCGAGCGGGCCAAGGTTTCCTGGCCCTGGGGCAGGGTCAAGTGCGTCGCCGACATCCGGCTCAAGCGCGCCGACCTCGCAAAGGCCATGTCTGAAGCGAGCTTCGTCGCCGATATAGGCAAGCACGAGGTCAACTGCGAGATCGAGCGCGAGAACGAGGCGCCCTCGAAGATCAGCTTTGCCTTCACCCCGAAAGTGACCTTCGAGAAGGGCAAGGCGACGAAAGCGTCGCTGAACTGGGGCGCGATCGAAGCGCCGACGCTGGTGAAGGGCGCCATGTGGACGGCGACCGCGACCGACAACACCTTCAATGTCCTGCAATCGACCGTCGTCGAGGACATCAACGATTTCATCGGCCCGAAGTGCGACGAGGTGAAAGACGAGTGGGCGAAGTAGGCCCGCGCGTCATCGCGTGATCGCAGCGCTGCGCACGAGCACAGCCCCCTCGAAAAGCCGCCGTGCCGTGCGATAGACGGCGGCATACTCGGCGTGGGCAGGGCCGTTCGCGCTTGCGGGCGTGACCTTGGCGTCGACGTGCGTGATGCCGGACGGATGCGCGATCCGAATGGCGGAAGCATCCGCGACAAGATCCTTGGCGCGAAGTGCCGGGATCGTGCCGGGGAGCCGTGTCGCGACCGCGAGGCACATGGCGCATGTCAAGGCGACGGCGCGATGCGGTTGCCCGACGGAGATCATGCGCACCATGATGTCCATGTCGGCGGGTGTCAGTTTGGCGCCGGCGAGCGTCGTGGATTCGCGTGGCGACGTAACCATCGCGATCTTGGGTACGCTCTTGATGCGCGCTGCCTCGCCGAGATCCCGTGCGAGACCCATGGCGACTGATGCCGCCTGGCGAACGGCCTGGAATTTGGCCATCAGCGCCGCATCGGCCTCGATGATCGCGGGCATTTCCGTCCCCGAGCAGCCGAGCGACTCCGCCGCGACGAAAACACAGGGGTTGGCTGCGTCGACAAGGCTTGCCGCGATGTGGCCGAGGCCCGGCACATCGAGTTCGTCGATCGGGCGCCCCGTCGGCAGCAGTTTGCCCGTGCGTGCGCCGCCCGGTGCCATGAATTCGAGACGGATGGGAGCGCCCGTTCCCGCGACGCCATCGAGCACCATGGTTCCATCGACGGCTGCCTGACCGCCCTCGACCGCGAAGTGCGAGACGATGATCTTCTGCGTATTCGTATTGTGGATGCGCACGACCGCGCGCCCGTCCACGGGTGGCGGCACGAGCCCTTCATCGATAGCAAAGGGACCAATGGCGGAGGACATGTTCCCGCAATTGCCGCCATAGTCCACGGTGTCGTCGAAAACGCCGATCTGCGCGAACGTGTAGTCGACATCGGCATCGGGACGGCTCGGCGGCCCGATGATGCAGATCTTGGAGAGCGAGGACACGCCGCCACCCATGCCATCGAGCTGGCGGCCGCTCGGATCATTGGCACCGATGGCAGAACGGAAGATCGGCGCCCAGGCTTCACGGTCTGCGGGCAAATCCCGCGCGTGGAAGATGATCGCCTTGGATGTGCCGCCGCGCATGAAGACGGCCGGAATGCGCACCTGCTTCATGGCTCGCTCTCGCGTCGCGCTTGCCTCTAATCCAACGTGCGCAGCAACTCCGCGAAGAGCCTGCAGCGCGGCACCATCGACGAGACGAGCATGTGCTCTTCGAAGGTATGCGCACTCGCGCCATCGACGCCGAGACCGTCGAGCGTCGCGACGCCGAGCGCGCCGGTAAAATTGCCGTCGCTGCCGCCGCCGAACGAGCCATGATCGAGCTTGAAGCCGATGTTGGCCGCGATGTCGTGGGCCTTCTCGTAGAGCGCCATGGTCTGACGATGAGGTTGCCAAAGGGGACGCACTGGGCCGCGCTCGATCTTCACCGTGATGCCGTCGTTCTCGGACTCGAGCGCTATCATGCGCTCGGTGACTTCGTCGAAGATGGCCTGCGTCGGCGCGACGGTCAGCACCTGCGCGCGGCAGCGAATGGGCATGACATTGACGAACGTGCCACCTTCGATGGTGCCGACCGAGAAGGTCATGCCGCGCTCGAAGTCGGTCATGTTCTCGATGCGCTCGATGAGACCTGCCATGGCGCGAATGGCGCTGCGGCCCTGACGGTTCGTCGCGCCGGCGTGCGCGGGACGGCCTTCGACGTCGATCCAGAAACGCTGGAAGGCGAAGCGGCCCGTGACGATCACGCCATTTTTGCACGGCTCCGTCACGAGCACATAACGATGGGCTCGCGCCTCCTGCTCGATGCGCTCGCGTGAGGACGGACTGCCGATCTCCTCGTCGGGAATGAGCATGTAGGTGACGGGAAGCTGCACACCGCCATTCTCGCGCGCGATCTTCAAGGCCTCGATGGCGATCGCGA
>JAEYYJ010000359.1 GCA_023430845.1 Pseudomonadota bacterium | reverse complement strand
CCGCTCGGCCGGACGTTAGCGATCACCGGCACCGAGCGGCTGAGACGATCGAAGTCCTCGAGCCCGACGGCAGCATTCGCGCGACGCGCCATGGCGATCACGTGGATTACCGCATTCGTCGAGCAGCCCATGGCCATGGCTACGGTAACGGCATTTTCAAATGCATCCCGCGTCTGAATGCGATCCGGCGTCAGGTCCTCCCATACCATCTCGACGATGCGCCGGCCGGAGGACGCCGCCATGCGGAAGTGATTGGCATCGACCGCTGGAATGGATGACGCGCCCGGCAGCGTCATGCCGATCGCCTCCGCGATAGCGGTCATCGTGCTCGCCGTGCCCATTGTCATGCACGTGCCAGCGCTGCGCGCGATGCCGGCCTCGATATCGAGCCAGTCCTTATCGGTAATATTGCCGGCGCGACGCTCGTCCCAGTATTTCCAGGTATCCGAGCCTGAGCCGAGCACCTTGCCGTGCCAGTTGCCGCGCAACATCGGGCCTGCCGGCACATATATGGCCGGGAGCCCCGCGCTCGTCGCGCCCATCAGCAGACCCGGCGTGGTCTTGTCACAACCGCCCATGAGCACGACACCGTCGACGGGATGCGAGCGAATAAGCTCCTCCGTCTCCATGGCGAGGAAGTTGCGATAGAGCATGGTCGTCGGCTTCACGATCGGCTCGGAGAGCGAGATCGCGGGCAGCTCCATGGGAAAGCCGCCGGCTTGTAGCACGCCGCGCTTCACATCCTCGACACGCTGTTTGAAATGGGAATGGCACTGATTGAGATCCGACCACGTATTGATGATCGCGATGATCGGTTTGCCCCGCCAGTCCTCGGGCCCGTAGCCCATCTGCATGGCGCGCGAACGGTGCCCGAAAGCACGTACGTCGTCGGGGCCGAACCAGCGATACGAGCGCAGCTCTTCGGGTTTCTTGCGGCGGGTGGTCATGAATTTGTCACTCCGGATGGGATGCGCTCAAAGCTGGGTGCCCGGTGCAGTAGCAGCCGGACTCTCAAACTTCAATTCGGCTGCGCAATAGGCGACGAACAATCGTGTTCAAGCCGAGCGCGATGCGAGACGCGAAAACGATGGGGCAAGCTCCTCTGCTGACTTGACTTATCATTGGGCAAAAGTCTCAATGCAGCTAACGGGCGAATGCAGCATAGCCGGCACGACCGCTGCACTGCACAAATGAAACAAGCCCAACGAGGAAACGTTTTGCAGGGAGGTTCTACGCATGATCATTTCACGCTTGTTCGCGTCATCTGCTCTGGTGGCAGCCATGGCGGCAGTATCGTCGGCTCCAGTGACAGCGCAGGAGCGCGAGGTGCGCCTGACTGGTTTCGGCGCGCTGTCAGGCGTCGTCCGCGTCTTCGGCGTCAATGGAAAGGCGTCGCTCGAGGCCGCTGCCGACGTCGTCAACAAGTCAGGCGGCGTCAAGCTTGGCGACGGGACCAAGGGCAAGATCGTCATCGACTACATGGATGACCGCTGCAACGCCGAGGAAGGCATTTCCGTCGCGCGTCGCATGGCGGCGACCTCTACCCTGGTCGGTATCGGTCCGAGCTGCTCGAACGTCGCCGAGCCACTATTCGGCATCCTGCAGAAAAAAGTCGGCGACGCTGGTGACAGCGGCCTGCAGTTCCCGATCTTCACCGATGTCGCGATCAAGGGCGGACTGGCCAAGATTTCGGAATGGGCCTTCCGGAATACGCCGGACGAGGGCGCAATGTATCAAGCGCTCTTCCAGTGGATCAAGAAGACCAAGCCTGAGATGAAAACGATCTTCGGCGGCGTGGAAGAGGACTTCGCTCATTCGCGCGCAACCTGGTACGCCGTCATGAAGGAGGTTGCCTCCAAGGAAGGTTTCGAGATCAAGGGCGAAGCCAAGTGGCTGCTCAATGACACGAACTTCACCAACCAAGCCCGTGAAGCGCGGCGCGCAGCCGCCGACATTATGGTCATCTCGGCCCATCCGTTCACCACGTGCGGCATGCTGAAGGAAATGTCGCGTCAGAGTGTAAAGCCCAAGCTTCTAGTGGGACTGACGTCGTCGTCGAGCCTCGAGACGCTCCAGGGCTGTGCGAAAGAAGCCGAGACGATCATCATCCCAACGAGCTTCGCGCCAGTGACACCCGAGGCACAGGCAGCGGCTGACAACGCGGCCAAGTTCAACGGAAGCCTCGACCTTCATTCGGCCGCGGCCTACGAGAACGTCATGATCTTGAAGCAGGTCATCGAGAGCGAGGGTGTCATGGCGAAGCCGGACACGCTCCAGGAAGATCGCAACAAGATCCGCGCCGGTCTCGCGAAGCTTCAGCAGACGACGGGCCTGCTCGGCATAACGAAGCGGACACCTGATCGCGAAGCGATCAAGCCGTTCCTCTTCGTGCACGCGAAGGCCGGCAAGTGGGAAGTGCTTCATAACCCGCTGAACTGATACCGCTCGACATGATCCGGCCGGCACTTCGTTACGAGGTGCCGGTCTCCCTTTTCTGCGAGCTACCGCCCCCATGCTGTTTGTCGATCTCGCCCAGTCGATCCTCGACGGGATTCTATTTGGTGCAACCTACGCCCTGATCGGTATCGGCTTCACGCTCGTGTTCGGCGTGCTGCACAAGATCAATATGGCGTATGCCGCTGCCTCCGTCGGAGCTGCTTATGCGGCGCTCCGCCTCCTGACGCTTTTTTCCGGACCTGCCTGGGCTTCGTTGATCCTCGCGGCCATCGTCGGCGGCCTCTTCGGCTTTCTGATCTACTGGATCTGTTTCCGCTTCATCCCGCTTTCCAATCCCCTCGCCACCTTGATGTCCACAGTCGGCATGTTTCTGCTGGCGGAGGAGATCATCGTGCACACGACCGACGGGATGCCCCAGAACTACCCTGTCGTGGTCGGCGGGGTCGTCGATATCGGGGAGTTCATGATCCGTGGCGATCTCGTCTTTGTCTTCGCCTGCGCAATTCTGGCGATGCTCGTTCTGCTCTATCTGCTGTATCGGACCAAGCTCGGCACCGCGACGCGCGCGGTTTCGCAGCAGCCGATCGCCGCGCAGCTCGTCGGCATCCGCATCAATCACGTCAATGCGCTGACGTTCGTCGTGACCGGGATGCTCGGCGGCTTCGCCGGTGCGCTCATCGGTTCGGCAGTTGGCCTTCTCTCGCCACTCCTGGTCGTTCCATTGACTATCAAGGGCTTGATCGTGACCGTAATCGGCGGGCTCGGCAGCATTCCGGGCGCCATCATCGCAGGCCTGCTGGTCGGCATGGCAGAGAACGTGTTTCAATACTTCCGCGGCGTGACCGAGCGCGACATCTACGTGATGCTGCTGCTCTTCATTTTCCTCGTCTTCAGACCAGGAGGCATCTTTTCAACCT
>JAEYYJ010000272.1 GCA_023430845.1 Pseudomonadota bacterium | reverse complement strand
GATCGGAAGATCGGACAGCCGTCCGCCTCCCCGCGAAGTGGTTGCTGATTTCATGGCAAAGTGGACCTCGATTTCAACCACTCTGCGCATTCATTCTAAGGAGGTCAACGCCCAAGGAGCCCACCATGGCTGATGGTCCGACCTATCCAGTCGATGAGATCAATAAGGTCAAGCGGCGCCACGACCGCGGCCACTACGACCATGCGACCGTTCACGCGCTCCTCGATGCAGGCGTGCTCTGCCATGTCTCGTACGTAATCGACGGCCAGCCCTATTGCACGCCCACGCTGTACTGGCGCGAAGGCACGCGCCTCTACTGGCACGGCAGCAGTGCCAGCCGGATGCTGCGCAATCTCTCCGAGGGCGAACCCGCCTGCCTGACCGTGACACAGCTCGACAGTCTCGTCCTCGCGCGCTGCGGGTTCAACCATTCAGCCGACTATCGCTCGGTCATGGCCTTCGGCAAGGCGCGCATCGTCGAAGATCAGGCCGAGAAAGAGCAGGCCCTCGTGATGATGGTCGATCGCTTCTTCCCGGGCCGCACAGCGCAGCTTCGCCGGAGCGAGAAGCAGGAGATCAAGGCCACGGCCGTCATCTACATGGATATCGAGAAGGCCTCGGCGAAGATCCGCGCCAAGGGCGTGGCCGACGATGATGAGGACTACATGCTCCCCATCTACGCCGAGCGATTGCCCATTCGCACGATCATCGGGAAGCCGGAGCCGTGCGCGCGATTGATGGATGGTGTCGCGCGGCCAGCCAATCTCGCACCCTATGCGTTGGGGCGCCTGCTCGAAGAGGCAGCAAAGGAATCGTACGCGGTCGCGTACGCAGCAGCGGAAGAGGCCTGAGCCGTCCGTACAGGAGATTTATTCAGCGGAGATCTCCATGCCGTGCTCTTCGGCCAGCGCGAATGCCAACCAATTGGTTGAATATATGCGCTGACCAGGACTTGGGCGAGACCAGGAACGCGACATCAGGCTCTGCGCGTTATCATTCAGGGTTCTGCCTCATGTTTCCACGCCGTCATTGCGGCGAGCCTCCACGTCGAGGCGCACCGGCTCGCGGCTGCGCTGCACGAATGAGAGCGCCAGCACACTTAGGGAATTGGATCATGAACATGCTCCGTCTGCACACAGCTACGGCATTGCTGCTGACGGCTGCCAGCGCCACCGCGCTCGCACAGGCGCCGTCAGGAACGACGGTCCCCGTCACGATCGACAATTTTGCGCGCGCCGAGTCGGATCTCTACATGAGCAGAGCCGTAAAGGACGACGGCTTCGGCAAGTTCACGCATAACCGCACGCCGACTGAGATCGACCACCAGACCGTCATCCGCATGAACCGCGATACGCTCTACTCTATGGGCGTATTCGATCTCGATGCGGGCCCCGTGACGATCGCACTTCCGAATGCCGGCAAGCGCTTCATGTCACTGCAGGTGATCAGTGAGGATCACTACGTGCCGATGGTCGTCTATGGCGGCAAGCCCGTGACACTGACGAGGGATAGCGTCGGCACGCGATACGTCGGCGCCGCCGTGCGTATTCTGGTGGACCCAGCCAATCCAAAGGATCTCGAGCAGGTCCGAGCGCTCCAGGACGCGATCAAGGTCACACAGAAGAGCCCCGGCAAATTCGAAGTACCGAACTGGAACGCTGCGGATCAGAAAAAGATTCGCGATGCGCTGCTCGTGCTCTCCTCCGCCACGGGCGGCTTCAAGAACGCCTTTGGCCCAAAAGACCGGGTCGATCCGGTTCGCCATCTCATTGCCACGGCAGCAGGCTGGGGCGGCAATCCCGACAGGGATGCGACGTATTTGAGTGTCACACCCGTGAAGAACGACGGCGAGACGGTCTACAAGCTGCGAGTTGGGCAAGTGCCGGTGAACGGTTTCTGGTCCATCAGCGTCTATAATGAAGAGGGTTATTTCGAGAAGAATCCGTACGACGCCTACTCGATCAACAACATCACGGCCAAGAAGGATGGTGATGGCGCGGTCAGCGTCCAATTCGGCGGCTGCGACGGGCGCATACCCAACTGCCTGCCGACCATGAAGGGCTGGAACTACACTGTGCGGCTCTATCGCCCACGCGGCGAAATCCTCGAAGGAACGTGGAAGTTCCCAGAGGCGCAACCCATCGAATTCACATCGCGCGCCATCAAGTAGTGCTCAAACAGGCGAGCGTTTGCGGTTATACGGTGCCTGACATCACTTCAGCGTCCCGCGAGCGCTTCTTGTCCGACATACGCACATTCGCCCTGCAGCCGGGCATGAAGGAAGTCGCGACCTGCGCGCAATGGCGCGTCGATGCCTTTGCCGGCGTGATCGGCGCCAGCTTCGACGACGAGCTTGCATCACTCGAGCGCTTTATCACCGAGCAGGGGGACCAAGCTGCACTCGTCGCCACACGTGATGGTCATGCAGCCGGCACGTGCCTGCTCGTGCCCGCGGAAATTGAGCCCTTGCACGATGTCACGCCCTGGCTGGCGGGATTGTACGTCGCGCCGGAGCATCGACGTCATGGCATCGGGGAGATGTTAGTGCGCGCGATCGAGATCGAAGCGCGCGACCGCGGACATAAAAAAACTGCATCTCTATACGACGGGTGCCGTTCGCTTCTACGAGCGGCTCGGCTGGACGGTGCGAGATCACGTCGACTGGCTGGGATATCCGACGAGCCTCATGGTGCGCGAACTCTGACCGAGCTGTACCGCCGCCACCATTGCAATCACATTCAAATCTGCGAATATCCGACTCCTCAAGACACACGCGAGCACGGGGAGCCGCCCTTGACCTGCCTCAAGAAAGAGATCGCGCTTCCCTCGCGGGCCGGCATCGGCGGTCTCGACTTCAATGCTTATGATGTCATGGAGCCGAGGAAACCGGGCGCGACACCGGCCGCGGCGAAGAATGGCGCCCGCGTAAAGCACAACAACGTGCCGCCGGAAGGCGTGTACCTGCCGAACAACAACCGGCTGGCGCCGCACATGCGCTCGCCGGAGTACGTGCAGATGTCGACGGCCGCCGCGATCACGCTCGGTGTCATGCCGGGAAAGATGCACCGCTGCTCCTGCACGCGCTGTCTCAATCTGCTGCTGACGTACCCCGAGGGCTGCCGCGCGAACTGCGCCTACTGTGGCCTTGCCCGCCATCGCGAGGCCGAGCGCGACTATGCGGACCGCAATTTCATCCGCGTGGACTGGCCAGCGGTGCCTATGGATCAGGTCGTCGAGATCGTCGCGCAGCAAGGCGAGGCGACGCCGTTCCACCGCATGTGCATTTCCATGATCACGCACCCGCGCTCCGACGATGACACGGTGACGGTGCTGCGCAACTGGACTAATCGCATCGATCCCGCGACCGTGCCCGTGTCGATCCTCTCAAATCCGACGACCATGACGCGTGGCGACGTGCAAACGCTGCGCGATCTCGGCGCCGACATCTTCACGGTCGCGCTCGACGCGGCGACGCCCGACCTTTTCGACCGCACGCGCGGAAAGGGCGTCGCGAGCCCGCACTCGTGGGCGAAGTACTGGGAAATCCTCGAGGACGCGCGCGACATCTTCGGGCGCGAGAAGTTCGGCGCACACATTATCGTCGGCATGGGCGAGACCGAGCACGACACGCTGACGCTCGTGCAGCGCCTCGTAGACATGGGCGGACACAGCCACATGTTCTGCTTCTTCCCGGAGAAGGGGTCGCTCATGGACCACCTTCCGGCGACGCCGCGCGATCAGTGGCGGCGCGTGCAGCTCGCGCGCTACCTGATCGACTACCGCGGCGTGCGTGTCGAGCACATGCGCTTCGATGAGCAGGGCAGAGTTTCGGATTTCGGCATTCCGAAATCGGAGATGGACAAGGTGATCGACGAGGGCGTTGCGTTCCGCACGTCGGGGTGTCCTGGCAAAGTGCGCGAGGACATCTCGGCGTGCGATCGCCCCTATGGCGACAGCCCGCCTTCCAACATCGCGAGCTATCCTTTCCAGCCAGTCGCTGTGGACATTCGCAAGATCCGCCACCAGCTCGGCATGGAAAAGCCCGGCGAGGCTTATGTCGAGGGCGAGGAGCTGGAGGTTTAGGGGAACAGCGGATGCGCCGCTTCGCTGCTAACCCTTCCACGTCTCCGGATCGCGGATCGCGCTGACGAGCGTGTCGCGGCATACATCCATGAGCCGCTTTCCCTTGTCCGCCGTCGAACGGCGCGCATCACCGACCACCCCCGTCGGCGTGAACTCGCCATAGGAGCGATGGCGCAGCACCTGCAACGGCATGGGTGTCTG
>JAEYYJ010000236.1 GCA_023430845.1 Pseudomonadota bacterium | reverse complement strand
GGGGGCTGGCGGCGGTGCAAAAAAGGGGGCAACTGCACCGCCGCCAGAGGGACGCATACGCTTACTCGTACTCTTACCGGTACTCGTACTCCTACTGGCACTCACGTCCGTATTGCTACGAACCACGAAGATCCGCTTGGCCGAGGGCTGGGGGGAGAGGGGGTCTCGGTGCTCCTTGGTCAAGGGTACGCTCTTCGAAACTACGTATGGTCCACCTTACGTTGGGCAGGCCGCTCTGGCCGCCCAAGTTCTTCGTTTGTTCTAGCTCCAGCCGCCCTTTCTGTCAATGAAATTCTGGAACAAAAGAAGATCATCAGGGCCGCAAACAGCTCCCAGGAGATGCTAATCCCCAGCTCGACCACACGTTTCCAACAGCCGCCAATCCTATGCGATCAGCGCTCAGAGACCCTCGATCCGTAGACAAATGATCTGTCTGTATCCGCAATCCGCAATCCTGCTACGTGACGAGAATCCCACACTTTCCTTGAAATGCGCGCATTCTCGCCTTCGTGATGACCTAATTGAGCAAAGCGCGGTTGCATCCACTCCGAACGCTCGCCAGTATACACACACACCACGATCGGACTGGCAGCCGGACCTCACGAAGGGCCAAGTCAGCACGGCCGGTCTGTGGGTGGGGGCACATCCGCACGACAGCGGGGGATCAGACTCAGCAGATGGCGCGTTGTGACGACGCGGGCGTACGTCGACGGCCGGGTGGCAAATCCGGACTGGCGTAACGATCCGTTCAGCATAACGGGGCACCATACAAACGAGGCACCAGACCTGCGCATCATCCCCCACTGCGCTCGCGGCATTCGACTTGGCCGCGATGAAGCCAGAGCCCTGCTCCGGCCAGGTTCGCATAGGAATACGCACCGGACGTGATCTTTGGTGCGCGAGAAAATGAGATCGAAAACCCGCGCCCTGTAAGGGCCGCGAGAACGACGACCGGAGACGAGAATGATCGGCCACGCTTTCCCCCGCACTTTGCTTGCTAGTGCAGCTTTGGCCTTCGCGGCCCTCGTTCCGATGGCCCCCACTGCGGCCGAAGCACAGGGATTGAGCTGGCTATGGGGCGGCGGCAGCCAGCAGGTCGGCGGCAGCGGCAAAGAAATCGTTCGCTTTGGCGTCCAGCATCGCCCAGGCCAGGTCATCGTAAGCTTCAGCGATCGCAAGCTCTACCTGGTCACCAAGCCCGGCGAAGCGATCAGCTACCCGATCGCCGTCCCCCGCGAGCAGAGCCGCTGGCAGGGCACGCTGCAGGTTTCCTCGAAGCGTGTCGATCCGCCTTGGACGCCGACGCCCGCCATGCTCCGCGAGAACCCGAAGTTGCCGCCGCACGTTCCCGGCGGTCATCCGATGAACCCGATGGGCGCTCGCGCGCTCTATCTGGGCGCCACCTTGTACCGCATTCACGGCACCGACGCGCCGTGGTCGATCGGACAGGCAGTCTCCAAGGGCTGCATCCGCATGTACAATAAGGACGTGATCGACCTCTACGACCGCGTGCCTGTCGGCGCTCGCGTCGTTGTGACCTGGAACCGCTATACCACCTCTTCGGCACCCGTCGCATCGTGGGGCGGCAGTGGCGGCAGTGCAGTCGTCGATCGCACGAGCTCGCGCGGTCCGTCCGGCGCATCGGCCGGGTTCGTCTTCCCCTGGTTCGACCAGGAAGAGCCGGCCCCGCGTCGCCGCGCCGCGCCGCCCAAGCAGCGCGCCCAGGAGAAGCGTCCGGTCCGCAGCGGCGCCGTACCTGCTCCCAAGAAGCAGCAGACGACACCCGTCAGCAGCAACACTGTGGCTCCGCAGCAAACCGTTTCCGTCTACTGAGCAAGCGGCTCAGGGGCGAAAGCATCTGATCACCACGCGGCCTGCCCCTCCCGGGGCGGGCCGCAGTTCTTTCCCGCTCTCCGCGCCCGGAAAATCCCACATGGCTCATGACGAATACATCGCCGTGTCACTCCGGCCATGAACGGCATCACATGGCTCCGGCGCGTCAGCGATTTACGGTAGCCCCAAAGACTGGTTACGTAGCTAAGACATTCAATTTGCAAGCCTTGAGGGCAGCCGGTAGATCGATTTGTCAAGCATTCGTGACTCGCAATTGAAGTGGCAAAGAGCGATATCCTGACCTATGCCGACACTGCTTCCAGGTTCCGAGCCGCTACTCTCTCGGCCGCCTCTCTCGCAATACTGCTCTCATGCTCATGCACGCCGCGCGTTTGCGGTGGCAGCGTCGGATGCGTACCGGGCCGCAGCTTGTTTTTGCGCTCTTCCCGGCATGTCGCCTGAAGTCCCTGGCCCGATCGGACGGAAATGAAATGCGCACGCTGACTGAATGGTCGACGTACGTCGCACTGGCCTTGGCCGGTGCGGTGCTGGCGGGACCGGTCGTGGCGGCGAGCCCGGAGAAGGCAGAGGACGCAACCGCCGCAGCGTCGGCGCCAGTAAACGTCATCGAACTCTTCACCAGCCAGGGCTGCGCTTCTTGCCCTACCGCCGATGCGCTTCTCGAGACCTTTGCCCGGCGCCCCAATGTCGTCGCACTGACACTCCCCGTCGACTACTGGGATTACCTCGGCTGGAAGGACACGCTTGCCAGCCCCAAATTCAGCGCCCGCCAGCGCTCCTACGCCACGGTCCGCGGCGATGGCCGCGTGTATACACCGCAAGTGATCGTCAATGGCCTCAAGCACGCGCTCGGTTCAAGCGAGACGGACATCGAAAAGGCTATCGCCATCACCGGGCCGAAAATCGAGCCCTATCGCGTCGGCGTCCGCGTGCGCAGCGGAAAAGGGCATATCGTCATCAATCTCGACGCCGCCCGCGAGCCGGCCAAGGCCGGCGAAGCCACGATCTGGCTCGCTCTCATTCGGCGTGAGGTCGAGGTCAAGATCAAGCGAGGCGAGAACGTCGGCAAGATTGGCACCTACCACAACGTCGTGCGCGAATGGATGCCCGTGGGTATGTGGAACGGGACTGCCGCGACGATCAAGATCGCCCATCATGCCGTGAAGCAATCAGACGCCGACGGCTGCGCGATCATCCTCCAGCGCGGCGACGCCGGCGCCATCATCGGGGCCGCACTTCTCGACAAATGGTAGCCCCATCCTGACGCGCGCGCTTCGCAGCGGCGCATGGCTGGCCCCTGGGCCCAAGACTTGCGTTGCGCCCGGGCCCCGGCTCGCACTATTTTCCGACCATGTCGAACGCACCCGCCCGTTCTCTATCGATCGCGCTTGCTCAGCTTAACCCCGTTCTCGGCGATATTGCCGGCAATCTGGCGAAGCTGCGTCACGCGCGCACGGACGCCGCCCGTCAGGGCGCGGACCTGCTCGTGCTGCCGGAGCTGTACGTAAGCGGCTATCCGCCTGAGGACCTGGTGCGCAAGCCCGCGTTCGCCGCTGCGTGCCGCGCCGCCGTCGAGCAACTCGCGACCGATCTCGGCCCGGGTCCGGCCGTACTCATCGGCACCGTCTGGCCCGAGGACGGCAAAGTCTACAACGCCGTCGCCCTGCTCGACGAAGGCAAGGTCGCCGCCGTGCGGCTGAAGGTGGATCTCCCGAACTATGGCGTCTTCGACGAGAAGCGCGTGTTCGATCCGGGCCCACTACCCGGTCCGATCAACTTCCGCGGCGTCAAGATCGGCGTGCCTATTTGCGAGGACATCTGGACCGACGAGGTCACCGAATGCCTCGCGGAGTGTGGCGCCGAGCTGCTGATCGTGCCGAACGGCTCACCGTTCGATTGGAAGAAGATCGACGTTCGCATGAACATCGCGGTCTCGCGCGTGACCGAGACCGGCCTGCCGATGGTGTACCTCAATCAGATCGGCGGCCAGGATGAACTGGTTTTCGACGGCGCCTCCTTCGTTCTGAACGCCGACGCGAGCCTCGCCGTCCAGCTTCCGGACTGGGAAGAAGCCCTCGTCGTCACCGAGTGGACGCGCACCGAAGATGGCTGGCAGTGCAAGAGCGGGCCTCGCGCGCATCTCGAGGAAGACGACGCGGCCGCTTATCACGCCTCGGTGCTCGGCCTCCGGGACTATGTCGACAAGAACCGCTTTCCGGGCGTCGTTCTCGGCTTATCAGGTGGCATCGACAGTGCGCTCGTCGCCGCCATGGCGTCCGACGCCTTCGGCCCCGATCGCGTGCATTGCGTGATGCTGCCGTATCGGTACACGTCGAGCGACAGCCTCGACGACGCGGCGGCCTGCGCGACAGCACTCGGCGTTCGCTACGATACCGTGCCGATCGCAC
Source organism: Pseudomonadota bacterium (assembly GCA_023430845.1). Lineage (GTDB taxonomy): Bacteria > Pseudomonadota > Alphaproteobacteria > Rhizobiales > Hyphomicrobiaceae. The sequence continues at coordinate 2,364 of JAEYYJ010000236.1, read as the reverse complement.
CGGCGGTCGACGGGTTCTACCAGATGCTTGCGCCAGTCTTCGGCAATCGCGCGCCGGATACGACAGAGGAGAACATCCAGAGCCGCGCGCGCGGCACGACGCTGATGGCCATCTCCAACAAAAACGGGTCCATGCTGCTGACGACGGGCAACAAGAGCGAGATGTCCGTCGGCTATGCGACCATCTACGGCGACATGAACGGCGGCTTCAATCCGATCAAGGATCTCTACAAGATGGAGGTCTACCGCCTCTCGCGCTGGCGCAATGCCAATGTGCCGCGCGGCAGCAAGGGGCCGGGCGGTATCGTGATCCCTGAGCGCATTCTCACGAAGGCGCCGAGCGCGGAGCTGCGCGAGGACCAGACCGACCAGGACAGCCTGCCGCCGTACGATGTGCTCGATGACATCCTGGCGTGTCTCGTCGAGCACGAGATGTCGCTTCCTGAGATCATCTCACGCGGTCATGCGCCCGAGACCGTGAAGCGCATCGAGCGTCTGCTGTATCTCGCCGAATACAAGCGCCGGCAGGCAGCGCCGGGCGTCAAGATTTCGAGCCGCAGCTTCGGGCGTGACCGTCGTTACCCGATCACCAACCGCTTCCGCGAGGAGTTGACGGCGCCGGAGCCCGCGAGCAAGGCGCCCGTCCAACGCACGCCGCAACTTGTGCAGCCGCGTGCTGACGGCGGCGACGTTTCTTGATTTTGATTTGCCGAGGGCTGCTGGAAAGAGGTGCTTCGCCATCTTCGATGATGCTATGCCCGCGGCGGGCCATACGGACGGGCCACGTCCAGCATCCTGATGATCACCGATCGATACTGAGTGTGCCAAGGTAGCCCCATGACCATCTCCGTCCGCTTTGCGCCAAGTCCGACCGGGCGCCTGCACATCGGCAATATCCGCACGGCCGTGCTCAATTGGCTGTTCGCACGGCGCAATGGCGGCAGCTTCATGCTGCGCCTCGACGACACCGACCGCACGCGCTCGACAGAGGCATTCGCCGAGGCCATCCGCGCCGACCTCAAATGGCTCGGCCTCGTTTGGGATCGAGAGGCGCGCCAGTCAGATCGCTTTGCGCGCTACGATGAGATAGCGGAGCAGCTCAAGAAGGCTGGCCGTCTTTATCCCTGCTTCGAGAGCGAGGACGAACTCGAGCGCCGCCGGGCACGCCAGCGCGCGCGCGGCCTGCCGCCGATCTACGATCGTGCCGCGCTGAAGCTCACGCCCGACGAGATTGCCCAGCGCATTGCCGCCGGAGAGAAGCCGCATTGGCGCTTCCTGCTTGCCAACACCGATCCATCGCGCGGCCTGACGCCGCTGCCGACGCTTGTCACGTGGCATGATGTCGTGCGCAGCGAGCAGACGGTGGATATCGGCTCACTCTCCGACCCCGTCCTCATTCGCGCCGACGGCACGCCGCTCTACACATTCACCAGCGTCATCGACGACATCGACTTCGCCATCACGCATATCGTTCGCGGTGAGGATCACGTCACGAACTCGGCCGTACAGATCCAGCTCTTCGAGGCGCTTGGCGCGGAGCCGCCGACGTTCGCTCATCATAGCCTTCTGATCGGTGCGGATGGGCAGGCGCTCTCCAAGCGCCTCGGCGATCTCTCCGTCGAGAGCCTGCGCGAGGAGGGTCTGGAACCGCTCGCCGTGCTCTGTCACGCGGCACTGCTCGGTACGTCGGAGGCCGTCGCGCCTTATGCGACCCTCGACGAGCTCGCCGCACGGCTCGATCTCTCGAAAGTTTCGCGCGCCCCGGGACGTTTCGACATAGCGGAGCTTCGCGCACTCAATGCGCGGCTCTTGCACATGTTGCCGCTCGACGCTGTCGCGCAGCACCTCGCCACCTTGGGATTGAGTGTCTCGCCGGAGATGTGGGAAGCCTTACGAGGGAACATCGAAACGCTCGGCGACGTGCGCACGTGGCTCGACGTCGTGAACGGTCCGCTCGCACCGCACATCGAGGATGCCGGTCTCTGCGCGACAGCTGCCGGCTTGTTGCCGCCGGAGCCGTGGAACGCGGAAACGTGGAGCGCATGGACGGCTGCGGTGCGCGAGGCGACGGGCGTAAAAGGCCGCCAGCTCTTTCATCCGCTGAGGCTTGCGCTCACAGGGCGCGACGCAGGACCCGAGCTGCGCGCGCTGCTGCCGCTCATCGGGCGCGAACGCGCCGAAGCACGACTGAAAGGCAATGCTGCATAAGGTGGGGCCGTATAGGCGGGTGAGGGTGAGGGGCGGCCCTACGCGGTACATCGACCGCCGCCCCTCACCCCCGCCCGCTCCCCCCGCGGGCTAACGAAACCCTGAACTCAATCCTCGACGAACATGCGGCGTGAATCCGGCAATTCACGGCGCATTG
>JAEYYJ010000182.1 GCA_023430845.1 Pseudomonadota bacterium | reverse complement strand
GAAAGGTGTCATGTCTGGAAAGAGCGCATCACCCCAACGGAGCAGGACGTCCGCCGAATAGCCCTCGGCGACATGATGGCGCTCGTCGAGACCTGCGGCAAGTTCGCTAAAGCTCGCCGAGGAGAGTGTCTCTGCCCGCGCAGGCGTTGAGCCGAACTCACCGGCACCGAAGAGCGTCGTGGCCGCCGTAACGCCGAGACTGCCACGGAGAAAATCACGGCGGCTGAAGCGGCGCGCGATCACGGCGCCGATGCTGCGGTCGATATCCGGATTGACGGGAATGTCGTCGGCGGCCTCGCAGGCCGCAGACTTGCTTTCGTATGCGTCATCGTCGTGCATCGTGCTGTCCCGCGTAGTCAGGCCGGCGGCGGCCCCCGATCAGGATGACTGAGCTATGGCACGGGATTTGTGACAGCAGCGCAAATTCCCCTCTCCTGCTCGCAAAGAGAGGGGCGCGCGTCGCCAACTATTCGATAGGCACCGCGACGAAGCGCAATTCGCCCTTGGCATCCTCGACACGAAGCAGCACAGCCTTGCGGCCGGCCTTGCGTATTTTCTCGATGCCGGCTGCGACATCGGCCACGGACGCAACGGCATCCGGTCCGGCTTCGACGATGACGTCGCCGGCCTTGATGCCGCGCTTGGCAGCTGGACTTTGAGGGTCGACTTCCGTAACCACAACGCCCTTCGTCTTGGCATCGAGCCCGTGCTGCTTGCGCAGATCGTCATCGAGCGGCGCCAGCGCGAGACCGATCAGCCGTCCGCTCTGCGGCGTATTCTCGGGCGCAGGCTTCTGCTGCGCGGCTTCCTCTTCCACGAGGCGCGCAACGGTCACCTTGAGGGTACGGCGCTCGCCTTTGCGCAGGACCTCGACATCGACCGTCTTGCCGACGGGCGTCTGCGAGACGAGGCGCGGCAGCCCGCGCGTCGTCGTGACCTCGCGGCCATCGAAGCGCACGACCACGTCGCCGGCCTCGATGCCCGCCTTCTGCGCCGGACTGTCGGCCGTGACAGAGGAAATGAGCGCGCCGGAGTTCTCCTTGACGCCGAGCGTCTCGGCGACGTCCTCGGTGATGCTCTTGATGCGCACGCCGAGCCAGCCGCGCCGCGTCTCGCCGAACTGGCGGAGCTGCTCCACCACAGACAAGGCCGCGTCGGAAGGCACGGCGAAGCTGATGCCGACCGAACCGCCCGTCGGCGAGATGATCGCCGTGTTCACGCCGATGACCATGCCGTCCATGTTGAAGAGCGGCCCGCCCGAATTGCCCTTGTTGATGGAGGCATCCGTCTGCAGATACTCGTCATAGGGGCCCGAGCTGATATCGCGCTGCTTCGCTGAGATGATGCCGACGGTCACCGATCCGCCGAGCCCGAACGGATTGCCGATCGCCATGACCCAGTCGCCGACCTTGAGGTCGTTCGAGCTGCCGAAGGCAACCTCGGGAAGTGGCTTCTTCGGTGTCACCTTGAGCAGCGCGAGATCGGTCTTGGTGTCCTTGCCGACCACGCGGTCGACCTTGAGCTTCGAGCCGTCGTGGAAGTTGATGACGATCTCGTCGGCACCCTCGATGACGTGGTTGTTCGTGACGATCAGCCCCTCGCGCCCGTCGATGATGAAACCGGAGCCGAGAGAGGAGACCTTGCGGCCGTCATCCGGTTTGCCCTTGCGGTCGAAGAAGTCCTCGAAGAACTGCTCGAAGGGCGAACCCTTGGGAACCGAGGGAAGCGGCACGCCGCTCTGCTTGCCCTTCACGCTTTGGCTGGTCGAGATATTGACGACCGCATTGATCAGGCGTTCCGCGAGCGGCGCGACCGATTGCGGCCCGCTCCGAGCGGTCGCCTCGATGACCGGTACGACGACGGTCATGACCAGCGCGCCCAGTAGGCCGACGGAGAGGCGGCGAAGCATCGTGCTTCGCGCAGTACGGCGGCGGGCTTCACTCATCGACGTGACCAGCATGGTCGTTCTTGCCTCGCAGTTGATCGCACGACTGAATTTCCCGCATCGCTGAGCGCGGCGGGCTATCCGTTAATGCCTGAAACATCCATCCCGCCGGATCCGCGACCTGTCAACGTCCGCACGGCTTCAGTGCGGTCACAAGCGCGTTGATCCCCATTCGGATGGCATTTTTGCCGGGTATCTGGGCACGCACTTGCGTCAACTTTTTGATTGCCGCGGGCTGCTGATCGCGCCGTTGGCGCGAGCGGGGCCTCGGCCCCGCACCCCGGTCTTTTGAAGACTTGGAGGCCGCGGCGGCAGCAATGTTCATAAAAGCGGGTGGGTTCGGGAGGGTGTTCCCTCCCGATGGGGTGCGGGGGTCATGCCAGAGGCATGGCCCCGCTCGCGAAGCGATTGCTCAGCTCGAAACACCACCCGCGAGCGTCGGCACGTCGAACGGCAGGAAGCCGTAGTGACGAAGCCAGCGCATGTCTGCGTTGAACATGTCGCGCAGATCGGGAATGCCGTACTTCAGCATGGTAATGCGATCGAGGCCCATGCCGAAGGCGAAGCCCTGGTACTTCTCAGGATCGAGTCCGCAGGCGCGGATCACGTTCGGGTGCACCATGCCCGAGCCAAGGATTTCCAGCCACCGGCCGGGTTTGCCGATGGCGGCGGCGTCGACGTCCACTTCCATGGACGGCTCGGTGAAGGGGAAGTGCGAGGCGCGGAAGCGCATCTTCACTTCGTCCACCTCGAAGAAGGCCTTGCAGAACTCCTCAAGGCACCACTTCAGATGACCGAGGTGCGTTTCCTGGTCGATGACGAGGCCCTCGATCTGGTGGAACATTGGCGTGTGCGTCTGGTCGCTGTCGGAGCGGTAGACGCGGCCCGGCGCGATGATGCGGATCGGCGGCTTCTGGCTCAGCATCGTGCGGATCTGCACAGGGCTCGTATGCGTGCGCAGAACCATGCGTGAGCCATCGGCGCGCGGGCTCAGGTAGAACGTATCGTGCTCCTGGCGCGCGGGATGCTCGGGCGGGATGTTGAGCTTGGTGAAGTTGAGGTCGTCGGTCTCGATATCGGGACCTTCGGCGACGGCGAAACCCATGTCGGCGAAGATTTCCGTGACCTCGTCCCAGACCTGGCTGACGGGATGAATGCGGCCCTCGGCCTGGGGCCCGAGCCGCACCGGCAGCGTGACGTCGGCGCGCTCATTGGCGAGGCGTGCTGACAGTGCTGCTTCCTCGAGGACCGACTTGCGGCTCTCGAGGGCATCGGCAACTTTGGTCTTGAGCTG
>JAEYYJ010000031.1 GCA_023430845.1 Pseudomonadota bacterium | reverse complement strand
GCAGGGCGCAAGCCATGGATCACAGAGCAAATCTCGAAGCAGTCGGGCGTCTTGGGCGCGCTGCGCGGATCAGCGCCGTGATCTGCCTGCTTATTGCGTGCGCCCTGCTGGTGAGCTCGCTGATGTCGGCCAACCGGGTTGTCGCCGACAGCCAAACCCCACTTCCCAATCCCAGCTTTCGACTCTTCTGACTGCTCCCTTTTCTCACCCCGCTCTTCTGACATCTCCTGCAACGACTAGCCCCCGCTTCAGCGCGAAGCGGGGGCTTTTTTTATTCCGGAGGTGAGGGGGCGCCGGCGTCAGTAGCCGAGCATGGCCTCGATCGGCCCTTTTGGAAGGGGCACGAGAAACCACTTCTCGAACATGAAGAAGAAGAAGATCGGCACGCCTGCGGCGACACAAACGGACCGGAGCACGCTCTCGCCGCCGACGAAGATCATGAACAGCAGCAGGAACCCCGCCGAGGCTGCATAGAAGCCGACGAACTGCACCGCGGCCACATAGCCTATGGCCGGGATAAGCACCGTCAAGACGCGAACGAACGACGTGCGCGAGACAAACGACTCGCTCAAGCCCTCGCTGTGGGCCAAGACAGCCTTTAGGAGAATGGCGATGCTCGCTAAACCCAGCACCACGGCAATGTAGAACGGAAAGTACCCAGCGCGCGGTCCCTCGCCTTCCGCCCAGCCAATGCCAAGCCGCAAGCTGTCGGAGATGATGATCGCGCTCACTGCGAGCAGCGCCAGCGCCACCACGATTTCCATCGTCCGGTTCGAGACCAGCGACCGCTCGTCCGAGGCATCACCCTGCTCGTGCATTCCACTCTCCTTCGCGGGTCAGCGCCCTCGCGGCGAACCTTCGCCGCGAGGGCTTAGTCACCTGGCGGCTTACTTTCCGGCCGCGAGGAAGCCGGCATCTTTCATGAGCCCGTGATGGCGCTTCTCGGCCGCCTCGACCCACTTCGCGTACTCGTCGCCCGACATGAACGTGTTGTTGAAGGCGCCCTTCTCCATGAACTCCTTCCAATCCGGTGTCTCGCGCACCTTCTTGAAGAGCTCGACGTAGAAAGCAACCTGCTCCTTGGTCACGCCCGCGGGCATGAAGATGCCGCGCAGCATCTGATAGTCGACGTCAACGCCGGACTCTTTACAGGTCGGGATGTCCGACCAGGCCATCGTATCCGTCACCTTGGCGGTGTAGGTGCTGCGCTTGTCGTCGAAGATGCAAAGCGGGCGCAGACCACCGGCACGCCACTGCGCGACAGCCTCGATGGGATTGTTGACGGTCGAGTCCACATGCTTGCCGACGAGCTGCACGGCAACGGCACCGCCGCCCGCGAACGGCACGTACGTGAACTTCTTGCCGCCCGTCACGCTTTCGAGCGCGACCGTGATGATCTGGTCTTCCTGCTTCGAGCCGGTACCGCCCATCTTGAACTTCTTGTCATCGCCGGCCTTCACGGCCTCGATGTAGTCCTTGGCGGTCTTGTATGGCGTATCGCTGTTGACCCAGAGAATGAACTGGTCGAGCGCCAGCATCGATACGGGCGTCAGATCCTTCCAGTTGAACGGTACGCCGGTCGCCAGCGGCGTCGTGAACAGGTTCGAGAGCGTGATGATGATCTGGTGCGCATCACCCTTGCTCTTCTTGACCTCGAGGAAGCCTTCCGCTCCCGCGCCGCCCGCCTTGTTGACGACGACGATAGGCTGCTTCATGAGGTTGTGCTTGCCAACGACGCCCTGAATGAAGCGCGCCATCTGGTCAGCACCACCGCCGGTGCCAGCCGGAATGATGAATGTTACCTGCTTGGTCGGCTCCCATGCGTGAGCCGGAAGAGCGGCGCCCGCGAGCAGCGTCGCGCTCGACAGGATAGCTCCTGCAATGCGGCGCCCCAGCTTCGTGCGTCGAAAGTCCATTGCCATTTCCTCCTTGCTACCCGCCTCCATTTCCGAGGCTTTATTGCCGCCTTCAGTTTCGAAGGCGGAATGCGCAATGCCGACTGTCACAAGTCGAGACCGGCTCGATGCTCCTTATTCAGCGGGCGCCGAGCGCGCCTGACCGAAGCGCGCCTTGAGCGCGCCCACGAGCGGCCAGAGGAGCATGGCGAGGCCGAGCGACATGATCGAGGCAACCAGCGGATTCGCCCAGAAGATGCTGAGGCTACCCTGCGAAAGCAGCATACTCTGACGGAACGCCTCCTCGGCTTTGTCGCCCAGCACGATCGCCAATACCAGCGGCGCCAGCGGATACTGCAGCTTGTTGAAGACGTATCCTATCACGCCGAAAACCAACATCATCCACACGTCGAACATGTTGTTGTTCACGGTGTAGGCGCCGATCGCGCAGATGACGAGGATCACCGGCGCGATGATCGAGAAGGGAATGCGCAGGATAGCGGCGAACATCGGCACACACGTCAGCACGACAATGAGGCCGACGATATTGCCGAGGTACATCGAGGCGATGAGGCCCCAGACGAACTCCTTCTGCTCGACGAAGAGCAGGGGGCCCGGCTGCAGTCCCCAGATGAGAAGCCCGCCGAGCAGCACCGCTGCAGTCGGCGAACCCGGGATACCGAGCGTGAGCATCGGCAGCAGCGCGCTCGTGCCCGCAGCATGAGCCGCGGTCTCCGGCGCCACGACTCCTTCGATCTCGCCCTTGCCGAAGTTGTCGCCTCGCGGGGACATACGCTTGGCGAGGCCATAGCTCATGAACGACGCCGGCGTCGCGCCGCCCGGCGTGATGCCCATCCAGCAGCCGATAATGCAGCTTCGGATCGACGTCATCCAGTAGCGGAGCAGCTTCTTCCAGGTCGTCAGTACGACGCTCAGGCGCAACTTTGCTTCCGATCCGTGGAACTTCAGCCCGTCCTCCATAGAGGACAGGATCTCTCCGATACCGAAGAGGCCGATCACCGCGATCAGGAAGTCGAAGCCGCCGAGCAGCTGATCGTAGCCGAACGTCATGCGGAGCTGACCGGTGACGCCATCCATGCCGACAGCCGCGAGCGCAAAACCCAACGCCATGGCCGCGATCGTCTTCGAGGCACTGCCGCGCCCCATGCCGACGAAGCTCGCGAAGGTGAGGAAGAACACCGAAAAGAACTCGGCTGGACCGAATTGTAAGGCAAATCTGGCAATGATCGGCGCCAGGAACGTGATGACGATGACCGCGACGAAGGCGCCGACGAACGACGAGGTGAAGGCTGCCGTCAGCGCCTCATCCGCGTTGCCCTTTCGCGCCATCGGATGGCCGTCGAAGGTCGTCGCAACCGACCACGGTTCACCCGGAATGTTGAACAGGATCGAAGTGATGGCGCCGCCGAAGAGCGCTCCCCAGTAGATGCAGGAGAGCATGATGATCGCCGAGGTCGGCGGCATCGTGAATGTGAGCGGCAGCAGGATCGCGACGCCGTTTGCGCCCCCAAGCCCCGGTAGAACTCCGATGATCACCCCGAGAACGATGCCGATGAACATCAGGGCCAGGTTGTAGGGGGTCAGCGCAACGCCGAACCCCTGCATTAGCGAAGCGATCTCTTCCACTTTCCCTCCGCACAAGAACGTTTCCGCCCTGGCGCGAGATAAAGGTGCGCGGATCCTTGACCCTCGTGCCTCCTACCCCGCCCCGCCCGTCGTTGCGGGCTCATCCTCGAATTTGCCGTCCTGATCGCTCATTCTTTTTTCTGATCAGGCATTCGAAAGATGTTTATTTTGGCATACCATATACCCCTTCTAAGCGGCGTGACAAGAAGTCACCTACGCAGGCGCAACCAGACGCTTGTCGGGTCGTGCGGCAGCGCAAAACAGCCGAGGCCTGAGTTTCAGTAACGCTGTGTTTATGCGGGTTTCTGTCTGCTCGATTGTGCGATCGATTCGCATCAAGCAGGATCTCGCCCCCGGGCGCTGTACGCATGTGCACCATAGGGGACTTGAAAGGTCCCTACTGGGCACTCTATGGTATACCAGAAACCACAGCGGGCCCGCGGTAGCTGCGCCTCTTCCACAGCGGCCCAAATGCAAGGTGCACCTTTGTCCGACACACAAATCAGAATTGCTCCGATCGTCGAGAGCCTGAGCCTCAAGGCCAAGGCTTACACCGCGCTCAAGTCGGCGATCATGCAGATGAACATCTACGACAATAACGCCGAGCTGAAGCTCGACGAGCGCGATCTCTCCGCGCGTTTCGGCGTATCGCGCACGCCGCTTCGGGAAGCCCTTGCCCAGCTCGATTCTGAAGGCCTCGTGCGCATCGTGCCGCGCAAGGGCATCTTCATCGTTCGGCGTACGAAGGCCGAGATTCTCGAGATGATCACCGTGTGGGCGGCGCTCGAGAGCATGGCCGCCCGCCTCGCGACGAAAGAAGCGACCGACGAGGAACTGGCCAGCCTGCACGATCTCGTCGATACGTTCTCGACCGACAAGGTCGCCGCAACCATGGGCGAATACTCGGATGCGAACATCCGCTTCCATCAGGCGATCATCAAGCTCAGCAAGTGCGGGCTCATCGCCGAAATGACGGAAAGCCTGTTCTTTCACGTCCGCGCCATTCGCCAGCGCACGATCTTCGAGGACGACCGCGCGAAGCGCTCAATCATCGATCACCGGGAAATCGTCGCGGCACTCGAAGCGCGTGGCGCCGACCGTGCGGAGCGATTGGTGCGCGAACACACGCTCAAGCTCCGCGATCACGTCGAGCGCTTCGTCAATATCGATTGACCATTACCGGGCGGGAACAAACGGGTTCAACGAACTCCGAACAACCAGCAAGTGCGTGGGAAGGAAGCGAAATGTCCGCAACTGCACAAAACACTGACACGAACGCGGCCGCGGGCGAGCAAGAGCTGACCGACGGCTTCAATCTCATCATCGATGCGCTGAAGCTCAACGGCCTCGAGACGATCTATGGCGTGCCCGGCATCCCGATCACGGATTTCGGCCGCATGGCCCAGGCCTCGGGGCTTCGCGTCATCTCTTTCCGTCACGAGCAGAACGCCGGCTACGCGGCGTCGATCGCTGGGTTCCTCACCAAGAAGCCCGGCGTCTGTCTTACGGTGTCTGCGCCGGGCTTCCTCAATGGCCTGACCGCCCTCGCGCACGCGACGACGAACTGCTTTCCGATGATCCTGATCTCCGGATCGTCCGAGCGCGAGATCGTCGACCTGCAGCAGGGCGATTACGAGGAGATGGACCAACTCGCGATCGCCAAGCCGCTGTGCAAGGCCGCCTATCGCATCCTGCACGCACAGGACATCGGCATCGGCATTGCGCGCGCGATCCGCTCAGCGGTTTCTGGCCGTCCTGGTGGCGTCTATCTCGATTTGCCGGCCAAACTCTTCGGACAGGTCATCAGTGCTGAGGTGGGTCGCAAGTCGCTTGTGAAGGTGATCGACGCGGCACCTGCGCAGATCCCGGCGCCGGATTCGATCAAGCGCGCCCTCGACGTTCTGAAGGGCGCCAAGAAGCCGCTTATCATCCTCGGCAAGGGTGCCGCATATGCGCAGGCCGACGACGCGATCCGCACCTTCGTCGAGAAGAGCGGCGTTCCGTTCCTGCCCATGAGCATGGGCAAGGGTCTGCTGCCCGACACACATCCGCTGTGTGCCGGCGCCGCACGCTCGACCGTGCTCAAGGACAGCGACGTCGTGATGCTGATCGGCGCGCGGCTCAATTGGCTGCTCTCGCACGGCAAGGGCAAGACGTGGGGTGATGCGCCGAAGAAATTCATCCAGATCGACATCGAGCCGCGCGAGATGGATTCGAATGTCGAGATCGTAGCGCCGGTCGTCGGTGACATCGGCTCATGCGTCTCGGCGCTGCTCGATGGCATGGACACGAAGTGGCCCGCACCGCCTGCCGAATGGACGGGTGCCGTCGCCAAGAAGCGCGACGAGAACGTCGCCAAGATGGCGCCGCGCCTCATGAACAACAACAACCCGATGGATTACCACGGCGCGCTCGGCGTGCTGCGCACGGTCATCAAGGAGCGTCCCGACGCCATCCTCGTGAACGAAGGCGCCAACACGCTCGATCTCGCGCGCGGCATCATCGACATCTACCAGCCGAGGAAGCGCATCGATGTCGGCACGTGGGGCGTCATGGGCATCGGCATGGGCTATGCCATTGCCGCCGCCATCGAGACGGGCAAGCCCGTGCTCGCGGTCGAAGGCGACAGCGCGTTCGGTTTCTCCGGCATGGAGGTCGAGACGATCGCCCGCTACAATCTGCCGGTCTGCATCGTCATCTTCAACAACGACGGTATTTATCGCGGCACCGACGTCAACAAAGGCGGTGATGATCCCGCGACGACGGTGTTCGTCAAGGGCGCACGTTACGACAAGATGATGGAAGCCTTCGGCGGCGTCGGCGTGAATGCCACCACGCCGGACGAGCTGCGGCGTGCTGTCAATGCGGCGATGGACTCGGGCAAGCCGACGCTCATCAACGCCGTCATCGATCCCGCCGCCGGCAGCGAAAGCGGCCGCATCGGCAATCTCAATCCGCAAAGCGCGCTGTCCAAGAAGAAGTGAGGGAGGGTACCATGAAAGCGCTCGCAGGCGTTCGCATTCTCGATTTCACGCACGTCCAGTCCGGCCCGACGTGCACACAGCTCCTCGCATGGTTTGGCGCCGACGTGATCAAGGTCGAGCGCCCCGGCACCGGCGACATCACGCGTGGCCAGCTCCAAGACATCCCCAAGGTGGACAGCCTCTATTTCACGATGCTGAACCACAACAAGCGCTCGATCACGCTCGACACCAAGAACAAGACGGGCAAGGAAGTGCTCGAGCGCCTCATCAAGACGTGCGACGTGTTGGTCGAAAACTTCGGACCCGGCGTACTCGATCGCATGGGCTTCCCGTGGGAGACCATCCACCAGCTCAATCCGCGCATGATCGTCGCCTCGATCAAGGGCTTCGGCCCGGGGCCGTACGAAGACTGCAAGGTCTATGAGAACGTCGCGCAGTGCACGGGCGGCGCCGCCTCGACGACCGGCTTCCGCGAGGGCCTGCCCCTGGTGACGGGCGCGCAGATCGGCGACAGCGGCACGGGCCTGCACCTCGCGCTCGGCATCGTGACAGCGCTCTATCAGCGCACGCACTCGGGCAAGGGTCAGCGCGTAACCTGCGCCATGCAGGATGGCGTGCTGAACCTCTGCCGCGTGAAGCTGCGCGATCAGCAGCGCCTCGATCACGGCCCGCTCACCGAATACAGCCAGTTCGGCGAAGGCGTGCCGTTCGGCCCCGCCGTGCCTCGCGCCGGTAACGACTCGGGCGGTGGTCAGCCCGGCCGCATCGTGAAGTGCAAGGGCTGGGAAGGCGACCCTGACGCGTACCTCTATTTCATCACGCAGGCGCCCGTCTGGGAAAAAATCTGCGACGTCATCGGCGAGCCAACCTGGAAGACCGATGAGAATTTCGCCACCCCGAAAGCCCGTCTGCCGCGTCTCAACCAGATCTTCGAACGGATCGAACAGTGGACGATGACGAAGACGAAGTTCGAGGCCATGAACATCCTCAACGAGTTCGACATCCCCTGCGGACCGATCCTCTCGATGAAGGAACTGGCCGAGGACCAATCGCTCCGCGCGACAGGGACCGTCGTCGAGGTCGATCATCCGGCGCGCGGCAAGTATCTCTCGGTCGGCAACCCGATCAAGCTGTCGGACTCGCCTGCCGACGTGAAGCGCTCGCCGCTGCTCGGCGAGCACACCGAGGAAGTGCTGCGCGACGTGCTCGGCTACTCGGCCGACGAGGTGTCTGCCATCAAGGCCTCCGGCGCGACCGAGCCACCTCAGAAGCGCGCTGCGGCGGAATAGCAACCGCCCTTCGCCACCAGCATTCGACCAGAAAATGAAAACCCGCGAGCCGCATGGCGAGCTGCGGGACCAGGGAGAGACAGCAAGCGATGCGTATCGTGGTCCATGGCCAGGAGGCCTTCGGCAAGGCGGTGCTCGAGAAACTGCTCGAGCGCGGTGAGAATGTCGTGGCGGTGTGCTGCGCGCCCGACAAGGCCGGCCGCCCGGAAGATCCGCTCAAGGTTTTTGCGACCGAGAAGGGCCTTCCCGTTCACCAGCCCAAAAGCTGGAAGACGCCGGAAGCCCTCGAACTTATGAAGTCGTTCAACGCGGACGTTTGCCTCATGGCCTACGTCCTCCTGTTCATTCCGCAGCCCGTCCTCGACGCGCCGCGGCTCGGCACCTTCCAGTACCATCCGTCGCTGTTGCCGACGCATCGCGGTCCCTCGTCGATCAACTGGCCCATCGCCATGGGCAAGACGCGCACGGGCCTCACGATCTTCTGGCCCGACGAGGGTCTCGATGAGGGCCCCATCCTGATCCAGAAGTCCGTCGAGGTCGGCCCCGATGAGACGCTCGGCGACATCTACTTCAAGAAACTCTTTCCCATGGGCGTCGACGCCATGATGGAAGGCCTCGACTTGGTGAGAGCCGGCGTCCTCCTCAAGCACAAGCAAGATCTCACCGCGGGATCCTACGAAAGCTGGTTCAAGAAAGATCTCGCCGAGATCGACTGGTCGAAGCCCATCGCCGAAAATTACAACATCATTCGTGCGGCGAATCCCGCGCCAGGCGCCTGGACGACGCTGAAGGGTGCCAAGCTCGACATTTACGATGCCGCGCAGAGGGGTGGCAGCGGCAAGCCCGGCCAGGTGCTCGCGATCACCGATGAGGGGATCACCATCGCAGGCAACGGCGGCGCCATTCTCGCGAAGCGCGTCAAGACACCCGAAACGAAGAAAATCAGCGCCGCCGAGTGGGCGAAATCCGTCGGGCTTGTGGTCGGCGACGTCTGTTCTGCTCCCCAGCCCAAAGCGCCCGCCTGACTTCACAGCGCGCCGACGGACGCGGCAGAGTCTCGCGTCCGTCGGCAAGGCGAAACACAAGAGACGCGCGTCAGGTCACAGAGCTCGGCCCGAGCGCACGCCACAAACGCCCATCCGCTGGAGCCCACCATGGCCGTCAAATCCGACATCGAAATTGCCCGCGAAGCCAAAAAGAAGCCGATCCAGGAGATCGGTTCCCGCCTCGGCATCGGCAATGAGCACCTTCTTCCCTTCGGTCACGACAAGGCGAAGGTCTCGGCCGAATTCATCAAGTCGCTCGATAGCCGCAAGGACGGCAAGCTGATCCTCGTCACCGCGATCAACCCGACACCCGCGGGCGAAGGCAAGACCACGACCACCGTCGGCCTCGGTGACGGCCTCAACGCGATCGGCAAGAAAGCAGCGATCTGTCTGCGCGAACCTTCGCTCGGCCCCTGCTTCGGCATGAAGGGCGGCGCAGCCGGCGGCGGATACGCTCAGGTCGTGCCCATGGAGGACATCAACCTCCATTTCACCGGCGACTTTCACGCGATCACGAGCGCGCACAATCTGCTCTCGGCGCTGATCGACAATCACATCTACTGGGGCAACGCGCAGAACATCGATA
>JAEYYJ010000007.1 GCA_023430845.1 Pseudomonadota bacterium | reverse complement strand
CGTGCTCTGGCGGGTAGATGTGGTCGAGGCCGCCCGCGAGGACCGCAACAGTGCCCGTCTTGAGTGCTGCTTCATGCGCCGCACCGTCAATGCCGCGTGCAAGGCCCGATACGATGATCATACCTGCTGCGCCGAGCGCGGCTGCGAGGCGGCTGGCCATCGTGCGGCCCGCTGCCGAGGCATTACGCGCACCGACGATCGCAACCGCCGGCATGGCGAAGAGATCCGTGCGACCCTTCACGTAGAGCAGGGGTGGCGGTACGCCCGCATGGACCAGCACGGCAGGATAGCCGGGCTCGATGGTGAAGAGCGGGCGCGCGCCGATCTTGCGCGCCGCTTCGAGTTCGGCCTCGGCTTTGTCGCTCGGATAGATCTGGACAGGCTTACGCCGCCCGCCGCGACGCGCGAGATCCGGCAGTGCCTTCAGCGCCCGTTCGGCGCCGCCGCAGTGATTGACCAGCTCGCGAAACGTGACCGGGCCAACGTTCTCCGTGCGAATGAGCCTCAGGCAGGCAAGCCGCTCGGCGTCACCCAGCTCGGCAATGGGAAGCGGCGCGGCGCGTCCTTGAGCAGATCCTTCAGGCCTTGGCACCGATACGGCTCTCCTGCCCCGCGACGAGCCGTCGGATGTTCTCGCGGTGCTTCCAAAAGATGAGTGCTGAAATGATCGCCACGATCGGCACGATGAGATTGCCGCCGATGACCGTGAAATAGATGAAGACGACGAATGTGCCGACGAGCGAGGAGAGCGAAGAGTAACGGGTGACGACCGCCACTGCGAGCCACGCAGCGCAGAACACGAGGGCTGCCGGCCAATAGGCGCCCAGGAGCACGCCGATGTATGTCGCGATGCCCTTGCCACCCTTGAAGCCGAGCCAGACCGGAAACAGATGACCGACGACAGCGCCAAGGCCCGCCATCCACGGCATGAGCAGGGCCGTCAGCAGTCCTTGTGATGCCGGCGTCCCGTCTGCGACGAACCACGAACCCATCACGGAAACCAGCAGCACGGCGGCAGTGCCCTTGAGGGCATCGAACAGCAACGTGAGCGCGGCGATCTTCTTGTTGCCGGTCCTGAGGACATTGGTCGCGCCGATGCTCTTCGAGCCGATGTCGCGCACATCGCCGAGGCCGGCCGCACGCGTCAGGATGAGGCCAAAGGGAATGGAGCCCAGCAGATAGCCGAACGCGAGCGCCGCCAGCGCGGGCAGAAGAAGTGAAGAAGACATCTCGTGCAGGTCCGGTCAGTGAAGGACAGCTCGGGCGAGCGGGCGGTCACGAACCGTACTGATAGACCATGCGCCCGGCAACCATGGTCTTGAGCACGCGGCCCTGGAGCTTTTGCTCGTCGAACGGCGAGTTCTTCGAGCGTGAGCGAAGTTGCTCGCGATCGACGACCCAGGGCTGGCCGGGATCGAACAGCAGGAGGTCTGCCGGTGCGCCTTTTTCCAGACGACCACCTGGAAGACCGAGCAGCTTCGCGGGATTGATTGTCATGGCGCGCAGCAGTGGCAGCAGGCCGATCTCGTCGGCGTGATAGAGACGAAGTGCTGCCGCGAGTAGTGTTTCGAGGCCGATGGCGCCGTCGGCAGCCTCGGCGAACGGGCGCCGCTTGACGTCCGCATCCTGCGGGTCATGGCTCGAGACGATGACGTCGATATCGCCGGCGGCGAGTGCGCGCACCATCGCGGTGCGATCTTCCTCGGAGCGCAACGGCGGGCGCACCTTGAAGAACGTACGGTACGAGCCGATGTCGTTTTCGTTGAGCGTAAGGTGATTGATCGAAACGCCGCAACTTACCGAAAGTCCGCGCGCCTTGGCGCCACGCACGATGGCCAAGCTCTCCGCGCACGAGATGGTCGAGGCGTGGTAGCGACCGCCCGTCATGCCGACGAGACGCACGTCCCGCTCCACGACGAGCGCTTCGGCCGCCTTGTTCACGCCCTTGAGGCCGAGACGGGTCGAGACCTCGCCCGAGTTCATGGCTCCGCCATCCGAGAGGTAGGGATCCTCGGTATGGTGCATGATGAGGGCGCCGAAGTCCTTCGAGTAGTTCAGCGCATTGCGCATGACGCCCGTATTGGAGATCGAGGACTTGCCATTCGAGAATGCCACGGCGCCGGCGCGCTGCAGGAGGCCGATCTCGGCCAGTTCCTGACCCTTGAGGCCTTTGGTCAGCGCCGCGATGATGTGCACATGGACGACGGCCCGCTCGCGCGCGCGGCGCTGCACGTAGTCGACCAGCGCTACCTGATCGATGACCGGCTCGGTATCCGGCATGCACACGATGGTCGTGACGCCGCCCGCTGCCGCGGCAAAGCTCGCGGTCTTGAGGGTTTCGCGATGCTCTTGGCCGGGATCGCCCGTATAGACCTGCGCGTCGATGAGCCCGGGGCAGAGAATGTGTCCGTTGCAGTCGACGACCGCCGCCCCGGGTGGCGCATTGCGGCGCAGATGTCCGCCGACGTCCGTGATCACGCCATCTGCGACCAGCAGCCCGCCGGGCTCATCGCGCCCCGATGCCGGATCGATGACGCGTGCATTGATGAAGACGGTGCTGGTGGCGGCATCCGCACCTGCTTTTGCAGCATCCCTGCCAGCTGGTGGCCTCACGCTCTCACCTCGTTCTTGATCGGACGCGCTACTCGGCACGTCAATGGTTCGGCAGATGGCGCGCCAAGGCTTCCAGTACGGCCATGCGGACGGCAACACCCATCTCGACCTGCTCGCGGATCACACTGCGCGAGTGGTCGGCGATCGGCGAGGCGATCTCGACGCCTCGGTTCATCGGACCTGGATGCATGATGAGCGCGTCGGGCTTCGCGCAATCGAGCTTTTCCTGGTCGAGACCGAAGAAGTGATAGTACTCGCGCGATGTCGGGACGTAGTTTCCCTCCATGCGCTCGCGCTGGAGGCGCAGCATCATGACGATGTCGCAATCCTCGAGGCCCTTCCACATGTCCGTGTAGACTTCGGCGCCCAGACGGTCGATGCCGGGCGGCAGCAGCGTCGAGGGCGCGATGAGCCGGACGCGCGCACCCATGGCGTTCAGCACGTGGATGTTCGAGCGCGCGACCCGGGAGTGGAGAATGTCACCGCAGATGGCGACGGTCAGCCCGGCGATGCGGCCCTTGGCGCGGCGGATGGTGAGCGCATCGAGGAGCGCCTGTGTGGGATGCTCGTGTGCGCCGTCGCCGGCGTTGATGACCGAGCAGTCCACCTTCTGCGCGAGCAACTCGACGGCGCCCGCCGCGTGGTGGCGCACGACCAGCAGGTCAGGACGCATGGCGTTGAGGGTCATCGCCGTATCGATCAGCGATTCGCCCTTCTGCACCGAGGACGTCGCGACGTGCATGTTCATGACGTCGGCGCCGAGGCGCTTACCCGCCAGCTCGAACGACGCTTGCGTGCGCGTCGAAACCTCGAAGAACAGGT
>JAEYYJ010000428.1 GCA_023430845.1 Pseudomonadota bacterium | reverse complement strand
TTGTAGAGGCGCGGGGCGTTCGTGACGTACGACAGGATCGCGAACGAGTTGATGCCGGAAAGCAGCACGAAGTAACGCGACTGGCGATTGGCGAAGACTCGCCCCGTAGCGCTCATGAGACGCGCAGGCGCAATGGCCGCGCGGTCGGGCGACTTGTTGGTCTCCTGGAGCTGCGTCAGGACCATGGCCGCGAGACCTGCGCCATAGATGGCCATGCCGATGAACACGCCACGCCATTCACCGATCACGACCAAGCCATAACCTACAAGCGGGGCGACGATCGGCCCGAGCGCGATCACCGAACTCGCGAACGCCATGGTGCGCGCAAGCTCCGGACCTGAATGGACATCACGGAGCAGGGCGCGCGCGATGACGGCTCCGCACGCACTGCCAAAACCCTGCAAGGCCCGCCCATAAAGCGCGACCGTCAGAGTATCGGCCGCAGCCGCAATCAGCGCGCCCGCAATGTAGAGCGCAACACCTGCGAGAATGACCGGTTTGCGCCCATAGGCATCGGAGGCCGGCCCGAACACGAGCTGACCGATGGCGGAGCAGAAGAGAAAGACCGGAATGACGGCCTGCACGTGCTCGATTGGAGCGCCAAGGCTGCGCTCCATGGACCAGAAGGCCGGCAGCGTGATGTCACACGAGAAGGCGTTGAGGGCGAGCAGCAGCCCCGTGAACATGACCAGGAATGCGCGTGACATGCCGAGCCCCCCAGGACTTGCATCAGGGCTCTGATCAGCGCTTTGATCAGCTTTCATCGGCTCTTCGTCGATTGATGGGAGCGTGCACGGGCGGTCTCCCCGCTGCGCCAGCTTATAGGCACAGGCGTAGTTGGCCACCACAGGGCTATTGCGCGCAGGGGACTACTCCTGGAACACCTGCTCGCGCTTGGCGTGACGCCCCGCGGACAACGCCCAGCAGCTTTCTGTCCGCGTGCAGGCTCGCTATAATGTCCGTACAAGCGCCCTACTAAAAAGCATGAGGTGAACAATGGCGACGGCGATCCCGGCCGGAACTGTGAAGGCGATGCTCTCCGATGGCGAGGAGATCGCGCTGCTCGACGTGCGCGAGACCGGACAATACGCCGACGGGCACCCGTTCTTTGCCGTGCCGCTCGCCTACAGCCGCTTCGAGATGGATCTGGAGCGGCTGGTGCCGAGGCGGAGCGCACGCGTCGTGCTCATGGACGATGGAGATGGCGTTGCCGAGCAGGCTGCCAAGCGCGCAGAAGGCCTCGGCTATACGAGTGTCGCGATTATGGAGGGCGGAGCGCCGGCCTGGAAAGCTGCGGGCTATACGCTCTTCGACGGCGTCAACCTGCCGTCCAAGACTTTCGGCGAACTCGTCGAGATCGAGCGCCACACGCCGCGCATTTCGGCCGATGACCTCGTTGCCATGCAGAAGCGCGGCGACAATCTCGTCATTGTCGATGGGCGCACGTGGGCCGAGTACAAGCGCTTCAATATCCCGGGCGGCATCAGTTGCCCGAATGGCGAGCTGGCACTACGCATCGACACGATCGCGCCCGATCCCAAAACCAAGATCGTCGTCAACTGCGCCGGTCGCACGCGCTCGATCATCGGCGCGCAAACGCTCATCGATCTCGGCGTCCCAAACGAGGTCGTCGCACTCGAGAACGGCACGCAAGGCTGGTTTCTCGCCGGCTACGAAGTTCAGCGCGGCGCATCGGCGAAGTATCCCGAGCCCGCGTTCAGCGCGGAAAAACTCACCGAGCGCCGTGCGCGCGCCGATGCGCACGCGGTCAAATGCGGCGTCCGTGCTGTGACATCCGCCGACGTACGCACTTGGCTCGCCGATCCGCGCCGGACGACCTATCTGCTCGACGTGCGCACGGAGGAGGAAGTCGCGGCGAACCCGCTCGCGGGTTTCGTGCACGCGCCGGGCGGCCAGCTCCAGCAGGCGACGGACCAGTGGGTCGGCGTCAAAGGGGCACGCATGGTGCTGGTGGATGGGGAAGGCGTGCGCGCGCCGATGGTGGCGGCGTGGCTGCGCCAGCTCGGTCACGAAGCCTGCGTACTCGAAGATCGCGAGAACGCCGCAACGATCGCGGCGGCACTTCCCGTGGACCGCCAGCCACGCGGCCCGGAGAAACTGAAGGCGCGGGCAAAGGAGCTTCACGCCGTGACGCCGCAGGGACTTTCGGCACTGCTGTGGTCGGGAGGTGGCGTCGCGCTCGACTTGAGGTCGAGCCAGGACTACCGCGACGGGCACATTCCAGGTTCAATATGGGCAACGCGCCCACGCCTCGCAAATGCGGTCGCCGATGTCGCCCAGCCGATCGTCCTCATCGCGGACGGCCCCGAGATCGCGGCCGCGGCCAGCCTCGATCTCGCCGAGGCCGGCGCCCGCGAGATTTCCGTGCTCGCCGGAGGGGCAAAGGCCTGGAGCGCCGACGGGCAGACGCTGAACGCGACGCCGGACAGCCCGCCGGACGCCGAGCGCATCGACTTCGTATTCCACACCCACCAGCGCCACGACGGAAACGTCGAGGCCGCTC
>JAEYYJ010000092.1 GCA_023430845.1 Pseudomonadota bacterium | reverse complement strand
AGAAGCTGCGCGCGATTCTGAACGAGGATCGCTGCCACATGGTGCCCTGCTGCTGGGATGCCCTGTCGGCCAAGATGATCGGCGACGCCGGGTTCCCCTTCACCTTCATGTCTGGTTTTGCCGTTTCAGCGGCGCGTCTCGGTCTTCCAGATGCCGGTCTCATTTCCTACGCCGAGATGGCCGGCCAAGTGCGCGACATCTGCGCCGCGACGCCCATTCCCGTCATCGGCGATGGCGATACGGGCTACGGCAATGCCCTCAACGTCGAGCGTACTGTCCGCGGCTATGCCCAGGCTGGCGCCGCGTGTGTCATGATCGAGGATCAGCTCGCACCGAAGCGCTGTGGGCACACCAAGGGCAAACTCATCGTCGATCGCGCGGAGGCGATAGATCGCATTCGCGCTGCGGCGTACGCGCGCGATGAGGTGCGGCGTGCCGGCGGCGATATCCTCATTCTCGCGCGCACGGATGCGCGCGGCGTCATCGGTCTCGACGAAGCCATCTGGCGCGCCAATGCATTCCGCGATGCCGGTGCGGACATCCTGTTCGTCGAGGCGCCGCAATCCGAGAGTGAGATGGCGCGCGTCACGAAGGAGGCGCCAGGGATCCACATGGCAAACATGGTCGAGGGCGGCAAGACGCCCATTCCTCCCATGGTGCGCCTGCGCGAGCTCGGCTTCGGTCTCGCGATCTTCCCGCTGACGCTGTTCTCCGCATCCATGCGCGCGATCGAGGCGGGCCTCGCGGCGATGAAGACGGAACGCCATCCGGCAGACCTGCTCATGAGCTTCGACGATCTGAAGCGCACTGTCGGCTTCGATGCCTACTACGAGGCCGAGACCCGCTACGCGGGTGCCCGCAAGGATGCCGCCGAATAATCACCAAAACCAACGATTCCAGAAATCACACACCGAGGAAGCGCTCGCATGATCGACTACGATACGCTGTTCCGTGCCAACCTGCCGGCGGCTGCCGTCAAGTACAACGGCTTTCCCAAGTACAACTTTGTCGGCGGCCACAACGATGCGAGCAGCATTCCTGTGGATGACATCGTCGCCGCCGCGAGCAAGGTGCTGAAGCGCGAGGCAGCGACGCTCGCTACCTATGGGCTCGAAAGCGGTCCGCAGGGCTATCTGCCGCTGCGCGAATTCCTGGTCAAGAAGCTCGCCAAGGACGCCGGTATCACCTGCACGGTCGACGATATCCTGATCACGTCCGGATCGCTGCAGGGGCTCGACCTCGTCAATCAGATGCTGCTCGACAAGGGCGACACGATCATCATGGAGCAGGCCACGTACGGTGGCTCGATCTCCCGCGTGAAGAAGTTCGGCGTGAACATCGTCGAGGCGCCGTTGGACAATCATGGCATCGATATCGATGCGCTCGGCAAGATCCTCGCCGACCTCAAAGCCAAGGGTGTCCGCCCGAAGTATGTCTACACGATCCCGACCATCCAGAATCCGACGGCATCGATCCTCCCGCTCGATCGCCGTCACGCGCTGATCAAGCTTTGTGAGAGCTATGGCGTGCCGATCTTCGAGGACGAGTGCTATTCGGACCTCGTGTGGAGCGGTGAGCGCCCGCAAGCCTTGCGCGGCATCGCGGGCGATGATCGCGTGATCCATATCGGCTCGTTCTCGAAGTCGATCGCGCCCGCGCTGCGCCTGGGCTATGTCGTCGCGAGCTGGCCGGTCATGAGCCGCCTGCTTGCCTTGAAGTCCGATGCGGGCACGGGCGCCATCGAGCAGATGATCATGGCGGAGTACTGCAACGGCCGCTTCGACGATCATGTCGTGAAGCTCCGCAAGGTGCTCAAGCGCAAGCTCGACGTGCTGACCGAGTCTCTGGCTGCGAGCTTCGGGACGGCTGCCGAGTTCGAGCCCTCCGAGGGCGGCATCTTCCTCTGGGTGAAGCTGCCGGATGCGGTCGATACCACCAAGCTGTTTCAGGTCGCGGGCAAGGAAGGCGTCGCGATCAACCCCGGCGCGGAATGGTCGGTCGATCCGAAGCACGGGCAGTCGCGCCTGCGCATCTGCTTCGCCAATCCGAGCGAGCAGACCATTCGCGATGGTGTGGCCAAGCTCGCCGAGATCTGCAATCGCGAGTTCGGTGTGCCGACCCGGATCGCGAATGTCGGTCGCTGACACGCTGTTTGCATCCCCCTCTCTCGCTCTTGCGGGGAGGGGGAGATCCCGATTACGCCTCGCCTGACGTGCTGGTCCGTCGTGCCGGAATTGAACGTGGGCGCGCTCAAAATCCCGGGGAGAAAGCGCAAATTGCCCCTGGAACATTTAGAGAACAAATGCTATGCTGAGTCGATCGTGAAATTTACAGCCGGGGCCGCCGCTTGAAGTGGCCCGACCGGATGGGAGATCATGAACGAACCCGTTATCCAGTGCCCGAGCTGCAGTACCGAGATCAAGCTGACCGAGTCGCTCGCGGCCCCGCTGATCGAGCAGACGCGTCGACAGTTCGAGCGAACCTTGGCGGCCAAGGATGCCGAAGTCGCAAAGCGCGAGGCTGCGCTCAAGACCAAAGAGGGTGAGCTTGCCGCCGCCAAGGCTTCCGTCGATGAGCAAGTCGCGGCGAAGGTGAAATCCGAACGTGCCGCCATCGCCGCCGAAGAGGCCAAGAAGGCGAAACTTCTGGCCGCGTCCGATCTCGATCAGAAGACCAAAGAGCTGAACGACCTGCAGGAGGTCTTGAAGGAGCGCGACGCCAAGCTGGCTGATGCGCAGAAGGCGCAAGCCGACCTCATCCGCAAGCAGCGTGAGCTCGACGATGCCAAGCGCGAGATGGATCTGACCATCGAGAAGAAGGTGCAGGAGTCGCTCGTCGCGGTGCGCGACAAGGCTCGGCAGGAGGGCGAAGAGGCCCTCAGGCTCCGTGTGCTCGAGAAGGAGGAGCAGATCTCCTCCATGCAGCGGCAGATCGAGGATCTAAAGCGCAAGGCCGAGCAGGGGTCCCAGCAGTTGCAGGGCGAGGTTCTGGAGCTGGAGCTCGAGGCGTTGCTGCGCTCCCGGTTTCCCTTGGACTTGATCGAGCCCGTGCCGAAGGGCGAGTTCGGCGGCGACGTACTGCAGCGGGTTCTCGGCATTTCGGGCCAAGCTTGCGGAACCATACTGTGGGAATCCAAGCGGACTAAGAACTGGAGCGACGGCTGGCTCGCCAAGCTTCGTGACGATCAACGATCCGCGAATGCGGAGCTGGCGCTTCTGGTCTCCAATGTCCTTCCCAAGGGCGTGACGGCGTTCGACCACGTGGATGGTATCTGGGTGGCGGAATCCCGCTGCGCGGTTCCCGTCGCCATTGCGTTGCGACAGTCGCTGATCGAGATCGCCAAGGTCAGGCAGGCGGGAGATGGCCAGCAAACGAAGATGGAGTTGGTCTACGACTATCTGACGGGCCCGCGCTTCCGGCATCGCGTCGAGGCGATCGTGGAGAAATTCTCCGACATGCAAGCCGATCTCGACAGGGAGCGTAAGACGATGACGCGCCTTTGGGCGAAGCGGCAAGCGCAGATCCAGGGCGTGATCGAGTCTACCGTCGGCATGTACGGTGATCTTCAAGGTATTGCGGGCAAGGCGCTTCAGGAGATCGAAGCCCTGTCGTTGCCGGCGATCGAAGGGCCGGAGCAGGGAAGAGATGCTGCTGAATAACAGCGCGTCACTTGGCGACCAAGCTGACGCATAGACGCTCAAAAGTCGGCGACTGCCGGTTCAGAAGGGATTCCACGTCGGCTTCGAGGCAAAGCGGATGTAGCCGATGCTAGCGCCGAGACGGAAGCCGACCCCGGTGCGGATCGGCGCCATGATGATTTCCTCGTTGTTGAGGAACGTAATGCCCGCACCGCCGATGAAGTAGGCAGCGCCGTCGATGCCGGAGAAGCCCCGGTAGATGTGTCGCGCCTCGCGCATCCCGTAGATCAGGAAAAGCGTCTGCGAGCCGGCAGCGCCGAAGTCGTAACCGACGGACGGGCCGTGCCAGTAGACCTTCCCGACCGGCTTGCCCTTCATATAGAGCTTGCCGCTGCCGTAGCGCACGCCGGCGATGAAAGCGCCGCCGCCTTCCTCGCCGATGACATAAGCCGTGGGCCGGCCATAGTTCGAGAAGGCGTGCTCGATGACGCTTGCGACATTCGCCGACCAATTGGGAAGACCGCCGCGCGCCGCGCTCTTGATCTCATCCATCGAGTACGTGTCGGTGGTCGGAGCTGACTTCGCCGCGCCCGCCTTGGCCGGCGGAATAGGCGCTACCGATGGCGTGATCGCCGCGACACGTCGAGGAATAGGCAGCGGTGGCACGGCAGCGGCGGCCGGATCATCCTGCGGTGTCGTGGTCACGGTCCATTGGCCGAGCGGCGCCTCGGTGGGCGATGGTGGTATCAGCGGCGCCGCCCAGGGGGCCGTCCATGGGGGATTCGTGGTCACGGCCGTCGTGGTCTCGTCCTGACGGGCGACTTCGATCGGCCGCGGGGCCATGTCGTCACGCGGCGGTATGGCGCTCAATGACGGCACGCGAGGCAGCGCGGTTTCGGGCTGCTTCAACTGGCGCTCGCCCGTCGGCAATGTGAGAGCATGATCGATGCGCCGCAGTACGAGATCGCTCTTCTGGCGGACCGTGGTCGAAAGTGCAGATGCCGTAGCGCGCAGTTCGGCGAGCTTCGCGCAGTCACCGGGACGCCGCGATCCTTCCTCCGAGATGCGGTCGAGCGTGGCGAGGAGCTGCGCGGCCTTATGATCGAGCGCCTCAGTCTCCGAGTCGGCCAGCAGTTCGCGGGCGCGGTCGGCCTGCTCATCGTCGCGCCAGCCGTGACGCGCCTTCAGCTTGGTAATGCCTGCCTGGATGCGCGGCTGGGTCTCGCCACTGTGCCGGCGCAGTCCGGCAGCAGCATCATCCACGACCTTCGAGAAACGATCCGGACCGCAGCCTTGCGCCTGCGCGAAGGCAGGCCCGGAAAGAGCTGCAGTCGCGAGAAGGGCGGTCAGCACACGGTTGAGCATCGCTCGCGAACCTCAAGATGGGAGCGCAGCTAAGATTAGTATGGTTTACGCGAAAGTCAGGCCCGGTTGGCGCTGCAGTAGCAGTCAAACCGCATGGCTACGGGCGAGGGTTGCGCAAAGGACACAGAGGGCGGCGTCGACGGCGCGGGAGGTATGCTGCGGCAGCTATGCGGCCGTCGATGAGTGCGTCGGCCTATGTATCTGGATTAACGGAATTATATTGGCTTATCCAATCGCATCGCCGGCGCTTCGTGGCGATTTTGGAGACATCCTGAGCCCCCTTGCCACGTTGGGCCCGATCTGCCACGGACAAGAAGTTGTCCACAGGGGCGCC
Organism: Pseudomonadota bacterium; assembly: GCA_023430845.1. Classification (GTDB taxonomy): domain Bacteria; phylum Pseudomonadota; class Alphaproteobacteria; order Rhizobiales; family Hyphomicrobiaceae. The sequence goes on along the minus strand of JAEYYJ010000092.1, from coordinate 1,453 downwards.
GGGCGTTGCAGGCGACGTCGTACGTGCGCGGACTTATCACGTTGGTGGACTAACGGCGGAGTGTCCAGGACGCGGCTGATGGCACTGCCGCAATGGGGCCGTCCTGTGCTCGGTGGCGCAACAATCGACATGCCAGTCGGAGAACGTAAATGTCGGATGCGTTGATGTTCGTGCTTGCGGTTGCGGCCTTTGCCTGGGGGCTCTCGCTCGCCTCCTATCGCTGGGTCGCGCTCCAGAATTCCTGGCCCATGGGCGTCTGGCAGGCCGAGCGCCCGATCCTGCCGCGCCTGATCGGCCTCGCCGCCGGCGGCATTGCGCTGATTTCGGCCGTTTCGCTCGGTGGCGCCATGCTGCCGCTGGTACTTGTGTCAGGCCTTGCGGGTGCATTCGTCTGGATCCACCTGCTGAAGATCAGGGCGCAAAGCGCTCTGCTGCTGGCGCCGGTGGCCACGGTGCTCACGATGGTCGGTTGGGCCCTCGGTACGAGCTGAGGCGCGCCGGGGAAACGCTGGGACATGCCTGCCGCGGCGGCGTGACCATTGCTCAACGCGCGCCGGCATGGCATCACCGTTCCGCGTCGCACCAATCGACCGTCGAGCAGGAATTCCATGTCCGTCCGCAGACTTCATCCCGATCAGCCGGTATCCTTCGACTTCACGCCGGAGAATCTCGCCTGGGCCGAAGAGGTGATCCGCCGCTATCCGGCGGGCAAGCAGGCCTCGGCTGTGATTCCGCTGCTCTGGCGGGCGCAGGAGCAGCACGAGAACTGGCTTCCCGAACCGGCCATCCGCTACATCGCCGACATGCTCGGCATGGCGTACATCCGCGTCTACGAGATCGCGACCTTCTATACGATGTTCCAGCTCTCGCCGGTGGGTAAGAAGGCCCACGTCCAGGTGTGCGGGACGACGCCGTGCATGCTGCGCGGCTCGGAGGACATCCGAGAGGTGTGCAAGCGACGCATCAATCACGATCCGCATCATCTTTCCGCGGATGGTGATTTCTCGTGGGAGGAGGTCGAGTGCCTCGGCTCCTGCGCCAACGCGCCGATGGTCCAGATCGGCATGGATACATACGAGGATTTGACGCCGGAGCTGTTCGAGAAAGTGCTCGACGGCTTCGCGAAAGGTCAGCCGCCTAAGCCCGGCTCACAGACGGGACGTCAGGCTTCCTGCCCGGCAGGAGGACCGACGACCCTCAAGACACCGGTGCGGACGGGCGAATGACAGGATCGATCGGAAGGCACGCGGATGCTCGCTGACAAGGATCGCATCTTCACCAACATCTACGGCTTCCATGACTGGAAGCGGGCCGGTGCGCGCTCGCGCGGGACCTGGGACAACACCAAGGCCCTGATCGACATGGGCCACGACGGCATCATCGACGAGATCAAGAAGTCGGGTCTCAGGGGCCGCGGCGGCGCCGGGTTCCCGACCGGTCTCAAGTGGTCGTT
>JAEYYJ010000397.1 GCA_023430845.1 Pseudomonadota bacterium | reverse complement strand
TAATAGCCGCAATCTATGCGCCATTGATCGCGAGTTTCGGATCGCTTTTCGAATATTTCCAGGCGACGCTCGCCTATCTCGTGCCGCCCGTTGTCGCTGTGTATCTCGGCGGCATCTTTAGCGGGCGGTTCTCGCGCGAGAGCGGCTTCTGGGCTCTCGTCGTCATGCAGCCCGTGGCTCTCGTGTTGTTCCTCGGCAAGGAGATCACGCCGCTGTGGACCTATTTGGGACTGCCGTCGTTTCACTTCACCTACATGGCGATCGGGCTGCTGTGCGCGACGCTCAGCCTGATGGCGCTTATGAGTGTGCGGATTGGTGCGGGACGACCGAAGATCGACGAGGCCATGCTCGCCGGGCTCGGTGATGCCGCTCCGCATGACGCGGCATCAGGGCTCGGGCTGTGGAGGGACTATCGCGTGCACGGCATGGTGGTGATGGGGACGGTTGGCGTGCTGCTGGCGCTGCTGGCCTGAGGGATGACTACGCGCAGGGCTTGAACTGGCAGCATGTCGTCTCACCATAGCGAGTAGCGACCGTTGATCAGAGCGCGCAGAGCGTTCCGCTCGCCCGTCGTAAGCGGATCGGTGAAAATCTTGCAGCGCGCATCGAGTGGGCAGAAGTCGGAAACAGACCCATTGTTGCTCGTAGCGCCCACGTAGAAGTCGCCAGAATTTGTTGTATTCAGAGCCGTGAAGCTGTTGTCGGTCGCCACGACGTTGCCATTCTCGGATAAAGTCGCGACGCTTGCCGTCTTTGAGGCCTCGTACAGCGCCGACGGGAGCGCACCCGAGCCAGATTTTGCGACTGTCAGATTGCCGTTGTTCGCGAACATGGTGATCGTTTGACCAGCCACACTGTTTTTCGACAGCCCCATCCCGTTGAGGTTGTCGTAATCGCGGATCGGTGATGCCTGGGTCATGCTCCAGATGCGAGCATACTGTACGCTATTGCTCGCATATCCGACGACGTTGAAGGTCTCCATCGCGGTGATGGGGAACGCCGGCGTGGCGACGGACAGATAGTCGTTCACGCCATCGAAAAGCACGCGCGCCGATCCGGTGCGATATGCCGGCTTGTTTCCGCCGGTTGCTTGCAGCAAATGAAGGCCGTTGCCGCTCAGATCATCGACGCGTCCGACGGGATCGGTGTCGGCGGTGACGGGCGTCGTGGCGCTCGTGTCCTGCCAGAGATACGAGGGCTCGTCGTAGAGCCAGAACGCGCGGCACTTCGCGCCCAGCAAGGCGACAACCTGCTCCTCGAATGTCGCTGCTGTGTTTCCTTTGGGCGTGACCTGCTTCGTATCGCTGCCCGCGCCCGGTCCGGCGCTGTTTACCGCTCGCAATTCGACATCATACGGTTCATCGTTCGTCAGGCTCGTGATGGTGAAGTTTCCAGTGCCGCCGGATGGCGTCCACGTGCCGCCGTCGAGCCGATACTCGACGTCGGTGATCGCCGCGCCGTTGTCAGCCGGCAGGCCGTTGATCGTGACGTCAGCTTCCTCGTCGCCGGCAGTAAGCGACCAGTCGCCGGTATCGAAGGCCGCCGGCGCCGAAGGAGCGGGAGCGGCGAGCGAGGGGCGGAGCAGGCCAACCCTGTGCAGCATCAGGCTCATGTGACATCTCCGAGGGCGCCGGAGGCAATCCATGCATCGGTTGCGATTTTGAGGAGCGAGACGCCTTGCCAGCGGCGCGAGATTTCCCCGATGCCGGTGGAGATGCCGTTGATGGTGACGCCGGACGCAGCCGCTATCGATGTCACGCCAGAGCCGACCTGTACGACATTGACGATCGTGCCGACAGGAAAGGCGGCCGTGCTGTTCGCAGGGATGGTGAGCGTGTTCGCGCTGCCGCTGTTTATCGTGACGACGCGGCCCTTGTCGGAGAGGACAAGCGTGTACGACATGCCGGTCTGAGCATTGACGCCGGGCTCTTGAAGCGCGATGTCGCGGCCCTCGATATTGAGAATGCCGGCTGCGGTGCGGCTGAGCGTCGTATCCGATGTGTGACCGATGTTGAGGGCAGCGAACTGTGGCGAGGCAGTGGACGTGAGGCCAGCGATATCGCTCTGCGCGATCGCCAGCATGGAACGCATGGCCGCGAAATCTGGCGCAGCAACAAGGCTCGAGCCATCGGCGCTGAAGCCGAGGCCTGCAGTTCGCATCAGGGCTTGCGTCGTCTGGGCAAGGAGCGTGCGCGCGACGCTGGTGATGGCTGCGTCTGCAACATCGCCGGACAGAAGCCAGGCATCAGTTGCGATCTTGAGCAGTGCCACGGCCTGATAGCGGCTGCCGATACTGCCCTCGCCGCCTGAAATGCCATTGAGGGAGACGCCCGTCGCGCCGGAGATCGTCGTTACACCTGCTCCGTTCTGGACAACGCTGATGACTGTGCCGAGCGGGAATGCGACGCTCTCGTTCGTCGGGATCGTCAGCGTGTTGGCAGCAGCATTTGTCATAACGACGAGGTGGCCGCGATCGGCGAGCGTCAGTGTGTAGCTCGTGTCGCTTTGCGTATTGATGCCGGGCTCGAGCGCAGCTTTGTCATCGAGTGCGGCTTGCAGGCCTGTGATGGTGGCGACGGCCTGCTCGCCCGTGTGGTTGGTGCGGGCGAAGGCGTCAGCCTCGATCTCCTGCGGATCGTACAGGCTCGCCAGCATATCACCGCTGCCGGGAGGCGTGGACCACGCGACATCGCCGTCGTCGTTCGACGCCTTGGCAAGAACCTGTCCGGTCGTGCCGCCGATCGGCAGGCCGGGGTTCACTATGTCTACGCCGGAAGGGAAGGAAACCTCGCCCGTATCCTTGTCGATGAGAATGGCTTCGTGCCAGGCGCTGCCGTCGGGGCTCACCTTGAAATGGAAATCATCATCGCCGGTGGTGCCGATCTCCGCGCGACCGGCGTAGTCCGTTTGGAAGAGGAAGGAGGCGGTGTCGGCATCGTCGGACTTGTTGATCTTGAGTTGATGGCCGGCGCCGGCATGATTGAATAGCGAGGCAGGCGAGGAAACAGCGAGGCGGTTCGTCTCGTCGGCCGTGGCGTTGATGCCGACGCTGTCGAAAATGGCGTCGCCGCCATCGCCCCCACCATTGCCGCCGCCTGTCACGACCCAGGCGTCGCCGTTCCATGTTCTGAGAGCATTTTCTTCGATGATCCAGGCTCGCCAGCCAGGGCGTGGTGCGAAGTAGGCCCAGCCGCCGTCCTGAAAGGCAGCGACCTCGAGATCATGACCCGACCATGCGCCTGTACCGCCTGCGCCGACGATGTGGCGATCGCCTTCGTCTGGAGATGCCGGTGGTGTCGTGCGGTCACGATCGATGACGGCGAGATGCACGAGTGCGTCGAGAGCGCGGATGGCCTCGTTGTGCGTGACGTGCTTCTGGGCCTGGGCGGCCATGATGTAGGGAAGGCCGAGGTTGGGAGTATCCGCCATGTATGCGCTTTCTGGCCAGCAGGTTGCGCCTCAAAATCTAGCCAGCGTTTGAGTGGTGGGGATAAGGTAGTTACGTGCGCACGGGCGATGCGACGTAGCGCGGACATGGGAGGGCGAGAAAATGGCGTATGCGACGGCCGAGGATGGAGTTCGTCTCTACTACGAAGAGACGGGATCGGGCCGGACGATCATTTTCGTCCACGAGTTCGCCGGCGATATGCGGAGTTGGGAACCGCAAATGCGCCACTTCGGCCGCTCATACCGCTGCATCTCCTACAACGCGCGCGGCTATCCGCCATCGGACGTGCCGGCCGAGCACACGAGCTACTCGCAGGCGCGCGCGGTGGACGACATCAAGGCCGTGCTCGATGCCGCAGGTGCGGACGACGCGCACGTTATCGGTCTCTCGATGGGTGGATTCGCGACGCTGCACTTCGGGTTTCGGCATCCGAATCGCGCGCGATCGCTCTGTGTCGGTGGCTGCGGCTACGGTGCGGAGCCCGAGCAAAGTGACCGCTTCAAGGATGAGGCCGAGGCGACGGCGAAAATCCTGCTGAGCGGCAGCATGGATGCCTTTGCCGAAGCGTATGGTCATGGTCCGACGCGCGTGCAGTTCGAGAACAAGGATCCGCGCGGCTTTGCCGACTTCAAGCGGATGCTCGCGGAGCATTCCGCGCTCGGCTCCGCCAATACCCAGCTCGGCGTGCAGCGTGCGCGGCCGTCGCTCTACACGCTCGTCGATGAAATGAAGAAGCTGAAGGTGCCGACGCTCATCATCACGGGCGACGAGGATTGGCCGACCCTCATGCCGGGCATCCTGATGAAGCGAAACATAGCCTCGTCAGCATTGGCGGTCATGCCGAATGCCGGTCACGCGATCAATCTCGAGGATCCCGACGTCTACAACCGGATCGTCAGCGACTTTCTCGCAAGCGTCGAGAGCGGCCGCTGGCCGAACCGCGACCCGCGCGCCATGATCTCATCGATCACCGGGATGAAGACGTGAGAAATTCGTCCGGCCTTATCGCCGGACGAGCTCGCGAAACTTCCGCCGCTCCCAATTGACGACGAACTGCGGTTTCGTGGCGTAAACCGCGAGGGCATGGGCGACAATGCCGATGCCCCAGCCAAACCAGACCCACTGGACCCACCACTCATCGCCCATGTTGGCGTTGAGCGCCGTGAGAATGAGGAGCACGCCCACATACGCGGCGAGGTGGACGTAAAATCCCTCGATCGCAGCGACGCGCCGGCGTGCGGCCTCGATCTCGTTGTGGTGAACCATAATTCTCTCCCAAAGCGTAGCGTACAGAGCCGCAACGCGGCCCGAACCCTAAACGCATATGGGGGCTCGATCGGTTCCCGACGAGTCGATGCGACTTTATGGCTGCGGCTCGCGGTAGCAGCCCTGGCTGATTTCCTCGATCAGCGTGCACGCCTTAGGCGCCCAGCCTAGTTCCGTGCGCGCGCGGACGGCGCGGACGCGGCTATTCGAGCCCATGGTGTCCTGGGTGGGGCCTTCGCCCCATTCGGCGGCAGCTTCCTCGAGTGTCATCGCCTCGGTCGTGCCGGCGAAGCCGAGCATACGGCTGATGGCGACGCACGCTTCGCGCATGGAGTTCTCGCCATTCTCGGCAAAGTAGAAGGCGCCGGCTGGGGCTTTCTCCAGTACGCGCAAGTACAGATCGACGAGATCGTCGAGGTGCACGTTCGACCAGACATTCTCGCCCGGACCGTAGTGTCTGGCGATGCCATGTTTCTTTGCCGTGCGAATGAGCCACGGAATTTGAACGCTGTCGGCTTTTGCGCCGCGACCGAGGCCATAGATGAGGCTCGGGCAGACGATGGTCGATCGCACGCCCTTACTCGCATAGGAAAGGATCATCTTGTCGAGCTCCACGCGGGCGGCGCGGGCAGGCGAGGGCGTGAAGGGCGTCGTTTCGTCGAAGACATCCTCCACGCGCTGGCCGGCTGAGCGTGTTCCGACCACGCTCGATCCACTCGTATGGATGAAGGCTTTGCCGGAGCCTTCAAGCGCGCCGAGCAGCGCAAGGACGGCGTTACGATGGTCGGCGCTAGCGGCGTTGATCACTGCATCGGCGGCGCGCGCCTCTGTAGCGAGGATGGCGGCATCGTCGAGCGTTCCGGTGACGGGCGTGATGCCATGTGCACGAACCTTCTCGGCAGCCTCAGGCGAGCGCACGAGCCCGCGGATCTCGTGGCCGGCGGCGGCGAGCGAGGCCGCAATCGAGCCGCCGATGTAGCCGGAAGCGCCTGTGCAGAAGACCTTCATTCGCGCGTACCTCCATCATGCATTGATGCTTGTTTCGCTGGCGCCACTTTCCGCCCAAAGCCGGTGATGTGCAACTGGGACGCGCCGCACGGCTGTGATATGAGGACCTGATGCATCCGAAGAGGTTCCGAATGGCGCTCCCTGTCCCGACACTCGACCATGTGGTCATCAATGCCCGCACCGATATCGACGGTGCAGCCGAGACTTTTCGCCGGCTTGGCTTCACGCTGACAGAGCGCGGCTATCACACGCTCGGTTCGATGAACCATCTCGCGATGTTCGGGACGGACTATCTCGAGCTGATCGCAGTGCCGAAGGATGCCGCGCCCGACGTGCGCCCCGATGTGCAGGCGTCGCCGCTCGGTCTCAATGGCTTCGTATTCGGGACGGAGGACACGGCCGCTCTCCATGCGGCTTTGAGTGGAGCCGGTGTCAATGCGAAGGCGCCGCGAGAATTCTCGCGCCCCGTTCGCCTCGCGGATGGTGAGCATCAGGCGACATTCCGCACGGTTTCTATCCCGGATAGCGATACGCAGTATGGACGCATCTACTTCTGCCATCACTTCACGCGCGATCTGGTGTGGCGCGACGAGTGGCGGCGGCACGCGAACGGCGTCGTCGCCGTCTCGCGAGCCGTGTTCGTGCATCCTGATCCGGTGGGAGCATCCGAACTCTATGTGCGCATGTTCGGCGCGGAGTGCGTGCGCGATATCGAGGGTGGGAAGGTGGTTGTCGTCTCGCAGACCGATCTGGAGATCGTTACTGAGGCGGCTGCGCGGCGCGAATTCGGCGATGGCATGCCCGATGCAGCCGGTCGCTCGACATATATGGCCGCGCTTGGCTTCCGCACGGTGTCCGTGTCGCGTGCTGCCGGCGTCCTGAAGACGAACGGCATTCCGTTCGTCGAGGCGGGCGGGCATCTTGTCGTGCCAGCTCGCGCGGCCTTCAATGCGACGCTGATATTTGCTGAGTAGCGCCTATCTAAATCACGCCCTTGGTCTTGAACGCCTTGATGTCGGCATCGCCGTAGCCGAGATCCGCCAGCACGTCCGCCGTATGCTCGCCGAGCTCGGGTGTTGACTCGAGCGCTTCGGGCTGCGGAAAGCGGGACATGTTGATCGGCTGGCCGACGACCTTGACGTCGCCGAGCTTGCCGCTGTGCATGGTGCGCGCAATGCCGAGATGCTGGACCTGCGGTTCGGCGAACGTCTTGTCGATCGTGTTGATCGGTCCGCACGGAACGCCGGCCTTGTTGAGGGCGGCAATCCAGTGCGCGGAGGTGTTCGTGCGTGTTCGTGCGGCGAATTTTTCGTTGAGCACCTTGCGGTTCGCTGAGCGTTTGGCGCTCGTCATGTACTCGGGATCGGTGAGCATTTCCGGGGTGCCGAGGGCTTCGCAGCAGCGCTTGAACAGGTTGTCGCCGGATGCGGCGATATTGATGTGGCCATCGCTGGTCGGGAAAACGCCGGTGGGAATGCTTGTCGGGTGATCGTTGCCGGCTTGTCCCGGGACCTCCCCTTTCATGAGCCAGCGCGCGGCCTGGAAGTCGAGCATGAAGATCTGCGCTTCGATGAGCGAGGTGTGCACCCACTGTCCCTTGCCGGAGCGCTCGCGTTCGTAAAGCGCGAGCATGATGGCCTGTGCGAGGAGGAGGCCGGATGTCAGATCCGCAATGGGGATGCCGACGCGTACGGGGCCCTGGCCTGGAAGTCCCGTGATCGACATGAGGCCGCCCATGCCCTGCGCGATCTGATCGACACCGGGACGCGTCGCGTCGGGCCCTGACTGACCGAAGCCGGAGATGGAGCCGTAGATGATGCGCGGATTGATCTTGACGACGCTGTCGTAGTCGACGCCGAGCCGCAGCTTCACGTCGCTGCGGTAGTTCTCGACGATCACGTCGGCGTCCTTCGCGAGCGCCATGAAGATCGCCTTCCCCTCCGCGCTCTTGAGATTGAGCGTCATGGAGCGCTTATTGCGGTGGAGATTCTGAAAATCGAAGCCGTGGCGTCTGCCGCCCATGGGATCGACATCGTCTTCCGCCGGCGGCTCGATCTTGATGACTTGCGCGCCCCAGTCGGCGAGCTGACGCACGGCAGTCGGTCCGGCGCGATGAGCGGTCAGATCGAGGACACGCAGATGAGCGAGGGGAAGGGCGGCGCGCGCAGGCGAACTCTCGGACATCGGACTTCCTCCGTTCTGTGGCCGCATCATGAGCGCGCAGCCTGTGACGCGAGACTACGCCGCGCATTCGTGCAAGAGCAACCGAAGGTGGGCGGTTACGGCGCTCTGCTGATATGCAAGGGAGCTTTGTCCGCTTGACGGCAGTGGCGCGATGGCGCTCTTAAGGGCCGCCTCGCATTGGAATTGGAAATGTCGATCATGGCCAGCGAACCTGCACCGAGCGCGAAGCTCTCGCCGGCCATGGCCTTCGGGCTGCTTCTGGTCATTGCCCTCTCGTGGGGCATGAGCTGGCCCGTGAACAAGGCTGTCCTATCGTACGTCTCGCCACTTTGGGCCGTTGCGACACGCCTCTGGCTGGCTGCCGGAGTGCTCTTCGTCATCTCTCTCCTGAGCGGAAAACTGCGACTGCCGCCGCGGCAGGATCTGCCGATGGTGGTGAGCTTGGCGGTCCTGCACATGGGCCTCTTTGCGAGCCTGACGAGCCTCGGTCTCGTTTATGTCTCGGCGGGGCGTACGGTGCTGGTCGCCTACACGACTCCGTTGTGGGTGTTCCCGCTCGCGTGGCTCTTTGCCGGCGAGGCGCTCTCCGGAAAGCGGCTCGTCGCCGTCGCGTGCGGAATGCTCGGCCTCGCGCTTCTGGTCAATCCGCTGGCCATCGAGTGGAACAATAGCGGCGTGATCACGGGGCACGCGCTCATTCTGCTGGCGGCTCTCTGCTGGGCGGTCAGTATCGTCTACACGCGCATTCACGAATGGGCGTCCTCGCCATTCGATCTGCTTTTCTGGCAGCTTCTGCTTGGAGCGGCGCTGACAAGTGTGGTCGCCTTGATCTTCGAGGGTTGGCCGGTGATCGACGTCACGCCGCACTTTATCCTGCTGCTGGTCTACGGTGGCACCATCAGTACATCGCTCGCTTACTGGGCGCTTAGCACGGTCAATCGCTCGCTGCCGGCGACGACGACGGCGCTCGGCCTGCTGGCGGTGCCCGTGTTCGGTGTCGTGTCGTCGATGATCACGCTCGGCGAGACGTTCGATGTCTTCACGACCGCCGCGCTTCTGCTGATTGTCGGCGGCATTGCTGTTGGGACGCTGCCGGACCGTAAGGCCGCCGAGCCGGGTGCGATGCCAGCGCCTTCGCCGACGCAGCGCCGCTGAATCCGGGTGCAGTTGCGGTAGGCGGTAATTAACTTCCTTAACTTAGGGTTGCGATAAGGTTGCGGCACTGCAGCAAAGGAACTAAAGATGGACGCGCGCACAATAATTGCTGGATAGGGTGCAGTGATGCGTCGCTCTCTGCTCGTCCTCATTATTTCAGGCATTTCGACCGGCGCGGTGGCGTCGGGCTACGCCCTATGGTCGTACGTCATCGCTGATCGCGTCGAAACGGCCGCCGCGACGGCCGTGGATGCAGCCACATCCACACCCGCCGGCCAATCGACAGTCGCTGCACTCACGCCACCGCCGAAAGCGACGCCGCCAGGCGTATCGGCGCTTCTGGCCATCGAGGTTGCGCGCATCGAAGCGGGTGGGCCTTCCGTGCTCGCGGGGCGCTCGCCGCCGAACCACAAGGTGACGATCCTCGCCAATGGGCGGGAGGTTGCGAGTGTGATCGCGACGGACGAGGGACAGTGGGCGGCCGTCGTGCCTGATGGCATTGCCGCCGGGCCGCTCGAGCTCTCGATCGTCTCCGAGCCAAAGGAAGGCGGCGCGCCTGTGCGCGGTGCTGCGCGTCAGCTCGTGGTGCCGCCGGCCGGCCCCGCGCTTGCGTCGGCGGCGCCGTCGCTCGCGCGTCCGCAGGCCAAGCCCGCATCGGCGGAGAACCGAGCGCCTGCGCCAGTTGCGTCGCCACGGCCTATCGAGCGCCCACAGGCTCAGGCTCGACCTGCAGATGGCGAAGACGTAGCGAGCAAGCGCGCACTTGCCCAGTTCGAGGCTCTTGTCGCACGCACGCGCAAAGAAATGTCTGGGCAGGAGATGCCGCGCGCCGCAGCCACGGCGGGCAGTGGCGCCTCTGCGCCCATGGCTGAAGGATCGAAACTGGCGCCATCGACAGTTCCGTCGGCGGGAACCGTTCCCGCATCAGCAGCGGCGATGCCTGCTGCATCCGTGCGCGCCGTCGAGGGCGCTGCGGGTTCCTCCGTCCCAATGGCATCCGAGACGAAGCTCGCAGGCGCCATGCCGCCGCCAGCGCGGCCGTCCGGGTCTGCGGCGGCAACGCCTGCAGCAGTCCAGGCGCCGATACCGGTGCCTATTACGTTCGCCAGCAACAAGGCGGTGCTCACGCCGAATGGTGAAAAGGCAGCATCCCTGTTGGCTGAATATCTGCGCTTGAAGCAGCCGGCCGGGATCACGCTTTCGGGGCATGCCGATGCGCGCGGGCCTGACAGCTACAACATGCGCCTGTCGCTGCGGCGCCTCGAAGCCATCGAGCGCTATCTCCGCGCGGCGGGATACTCTGGCAAGCTGTCGCTGGTGCCGCGCGGCAAGCGCGATCCCTATCAGGGCATCGACAGACGGCGCTTGCCTTTGCGCGAGATCCAGCAGGCCGATCGGCGCGTCGAGTTGCAATTGACGCCCTAGCGTTCTCGCATGGCGCCAAAGCTGCCGCATCCGCTGCCCTATCAAGGCTCCAAGCGATTACTTGCGCCGCGCATCGGTGCGTATGTGCCGTGTGACGTCGAGACCTGGTTCGAGCCTTTTGCCGGCTCGGCGGCCATGACGCTGTGGGCGCTCGATGCACGTGTCGCGCGCCGCTACGTCATCGCCGATGTGCTGGCGCCGATCGCCGAACTCTGGAAGTCGATCATCGATGCGCCCGACGCAACAGCGCAGCGTTATCGCGAGATCTGGGAGGGGCAGAAGCCCGGCGACCGCGACTACTTCAATGCCGTGCGGGCGCGCTTCAATGCCGAAGGCGATGCCGTCGACCTGCTCTATCTGATCTGCCGATGCGTCAAGAATGCCGTGCGCTTCAATGCGGCGGGACAGTTCACGCAGTCCGTCGATCAGCGGCGGCTCGGTATGGATCCCGCGCGAATGACAGCGGCAATTGCGGGAGCGTCGGATCTCATGCGCAGGCGAACGGAGGTCCGTCAGGGCGACTGGCTGGCCACGACAAGTGATGGGGGCGCGCGTGACTTCGTCTATCTCGATCCACCCTATCTCGGCACGAGCGTCGGGCGCGACCGGCGCTATGCGCGCCAGCTTCAGGAGGCGGATCTGATCGATGGTCTCGAAGGCCTGCGCGCGCGCGGCGTGCGCTTTGCGCTCTCCTATGATGGGATGACAGGGACCAAGACCTATGGCGCGCCGCTGCCGGATCGCCTCGGCCTCACGCGTCTGCTGCTGGATGCTGGGGCGTCCGCGCAGGCGACACTCTCGGGCCGCGCCGAGCGGACGATCGAGAGCCTCTACCTCTCGCCGGGCCTCAGGCCTCCATTCGTCCCTTGTTCCGCTCGGCAAGAAGCGGGCGAACCATCTTCTTGAAGCGCCATGCCTCGGCATCGTGCAAATAGCCCGAGAGGCAGAACGAGTGACACCCGATGTCGATGTACTGCTGGAGCACGT
>JAEYYJ010000325.1 GCA_023430845.1 Pseudomonadota bacterium | reverse complement strand
GCTACCGTGATCTGCGCACGGGGAGCCTGACGCAGGCGGATCAGCTTCAGCTCCGTGTGTCTCGGCGCGAAGGCCGCAAGGGGACGCCACTCAGAGGTCGCGGCAGCGTCGCCTACAACGGCGAGATCGTGAAGTTCGACATTGGCGCCGAGCCTGCTCAGCAAGCCGCGCGCGGCGTGGAGAAGCTCTCGCTCCGGCTCAACGGCCGCCACGGCACCGCGCGTTTCGACGGTGCTGTAGGCGCTGTCGACAAGCTCTCCCTGAAAGGAAAGCTTGATCTGACGACGCCATCGGTGAGCGAAGCCGGACGGTGGCTCGGCATGCGGGTCCGCGACAGTGCGGGCTTGAGCGGGACAATTGCTCTGAAGGGTCAGTTTGAAGCTGACGAGAACCGCGCACGCATCGAAGGGATGCAATTCAAGGCCGCTGGCATCGATGCGCGCGGCGATGTCGAGGTGGCGCTCGGCCGACGACCGCGGTTTGCTGCCGATCTGGTGCTGGCCGAACTCGACTTCGATCGACTGCGCGAGGAAAAGGCTACAATCCGCACGCGCCGGAGCGAGGAGCGTGAGCGCAGCCGTAGTGTGCGCCGCGTCGAAACCTCGCGTGCGCCGAAGTCGGCAGCAGACGCCGAGAATGATACGGCGGCCGACGAAGATGGGCAGCCGCATGAGGGGCGGGCGCCACGATCCTGGCGGACGGACCCTATCGCGTTCACGGAGCTGAGTTCTGCCGATGGCGAAGCACGTCTGCGCGCCACTCGTGTCGTCTGGCGCGGTGCCGTGCTGACGGATGCCGTAGGCGGCCTGTCGCTCGCCGATGGCGCACTCAGGCTCGACATCCGCGAGGGCAAGATGCACGGCGGCAAGGCTAAGGGCGTGATAACCGCCTCCGCGGCCGGCCATGTGGGCATCGACCTGGCGCTCGACGGTGTGAGCGCGCTCGAAACGCTCGGCAATGCGGGACGCTTCGAGGTGCTGGACGGGCCCGCTCGGATCCGTCTTGCTGTCACCGGGCACGGCGCGAGCGAGCAGGAGATCGTCGGCACGCTGGCCGGCACGGCCTCCATCGAGATTGCCGAGGGTGCCATCCTCGGTTGGAGCGTCGATCAGATAATCGCCAGCGCCAGGCGCCTGGAAATGCCCAATCTCGAGCGCAATCCATCAGCCCGTACGCCCTTCTCGCGATTGTCCGCGAGCCTCGCCATCAAGGATGGCATCGCGACGGGCAAGGATATGCGCATTGCCGCCTCGCCGATCAGCCTCGACAGCTCGGGCACGATCAATCTCCCCGCTCGCACGCTCGACATGACGCTCAATCCGCGGTTGGCCGACAGCGCAGCCACGGGCAATGCAAAGAGTCTGGCGGGGTTGAGTGTGCCGTTGCAGCTCGCCGGACCGTGGCACCGCCCGCGCCTGCGCGGCGACTACCAGAGCATCCTGAAGAGCTCGCAGAAGGTGATCGACGGCGTGCGCGAGACGGCGCGCGGGATCAAGGACGAGGATATCGACAAGGCGGCGAAGCGCCTACTGGGCGATACGCCGGAGGCCGAGAAGGGCGCCAAGCGGGCCAAGGATCTCCTCAAGCGGTTTCTTGAGAAGTAGAGCCTTCAGAAAAGCGCGCTCGACGCACTGTGCGTACACCGACAGTCGTCATCGCTGGCAACGGAGAAAACTTTTTTGCCGCAAGGGGGCAAAAGGTCTTGCGTGGGGGGGCGATTGGCCTCATATCACGCGTCTCCGTTCGTCCACCTGCCCCAAAGGTCAAGGATCTCCTGAAACCCCAAGGTAAGGAGCGGACGGGTCACATCTGTCTGCTGGTTGGGGAGGGTCACATGGCCTTTGATGACACCCTCTTCCAATTGGGGATGGACTTGACTCGTTCAAGCCCCGCCCAAAAGGAAGACCTTATCTACGCTGCACCCGTCGCAAACGATGATCGTAAGGATTTCTTCATCGAGCGAGACGGCGTGAGGTTCGCGGGTTCGCACCTCATCATCGACGTGTTTGGCGGCAAGCGTCTGGACGACTTGCCCTACATCAAGACGACGCTCGAGCGCTGTGCCCGGGCTGCTGGAGCGACGCTGCTCAACGTTCATCTGCATCCGACCTCTCCGAAGGGCGGGGTCGCAGGTGTGGCGGTGCTGGCAGAGTCGCACATCACCATCCATAGCTGGCCCGAGGCTGGCTATGCGGCACTCGACGTGTTCATGTGCGGCGATACCAAGCCGCATCTGGTCGTGCCTCTGCTCAAGGCGGCTTTCGACGCTGCTGACGTGAAGGTGCACGAGCATCGTCGTGGCGAGGCTCTCGAGCCGCGCCGCTGGCAGGCAGCTGCCCGCCAGCCGGTATCGTTCGGCAAGGCCAAGGCGGCCCGCCGGCGCCAGCGTCAGGCGGCCTAATCAGCCACCCGAACGACCAGTCCGAGACAGATCGCGCGCCTTCCGGAAACGGGAGGCGCGCTTTCTTTTTGGGGGATCGACGTATCGCATGACAAAAAATGCGCCGAGGTGTCGGATCGGGCTGGGCTGATCCGTCTTTATGAAGGGAGCCAGGATAGGCGCCAGAACGAAAGGACACGCCATGGCCCAGAAGATACCTAAGAACACGATCTGCGTTTGGTACGACAAAGATGCCGAAGCCGCGGCCCGCTTCTACGCCGAAGTTTTTCCCGACAGCGCCGTCCATGCAGTTCATCGCGCGCCAAGTGACTACCCGTCCGGCAAGAAGGATGACGTACTGACGGTGGATTTCACCGTGGCGGGCGTCCGTTGCATGGGTCTCAACGGCGGCCCGGCCTTCAAGCAAACCGAAGCCTTCTCGTTCCAGATCGCCACCGATGATCAGGAGGAAACGGACCGCTACTGGAACGCTATCGTCGGTAATGGCGGACAGGAGAGTGCGTGCGGCTGGTGCAAGGACAGGTGGGGCATTTCCTGGCAGATCACGCCACGTGTCTTGACCGAGGCGATGGCCGCAGGCGGCGCCGAAGCCAAGCGCGCGTTCGAAGCGATGATGACCATGAAGAAAATCGACGTCGCGGCGATCGAGGCGGCGCGGCGCGGCTGAAATCCAGATGCGAGATTACGCGGTCCGCTGCGTTCACGTGGCCCTGGTCGGCTGCTTTGGCGGCTTGATGAGGAGCGCGACGAGAACGGCCGATCCTGCGAGCGTGGCGAATGTCATGTGGGAAGCGTCGTAGCTGCCGGTCCAGTCGCGCAACACACCCGACAGCAGCGGGCCGATGGCCTGCGCTGTTACTTGGATCGTCAATGCGACGCCGCGGATGGCGCCGAAATTCCTGCGGCCGAAGTAGTCGGCCCAGGCGACAGGCAAACAGGTCTGCAGGGCGCCGAGCGATGCGCCAAAGATGCCTGCGGCGAGCAGCACATCGCCGTGGCTCGACACCTTTCCAATGAGTGTCGTTCCAACGGCCATGCCGCAAGCCGAAAGCACGAGGCCGGCGCGCACGCCGATCCGGCGCAGTGCCAGACCGACCAGTAGCGCGCAAATGCCTGATGCGACTGAGAAGAGCGTGACGCCCATCACGGCCGTGCTCGGGCTGAGGCCGCGTTCGGTGAAATGGACGGCTTGGTGCAGGCTGACGCCCGCCTGCACCGGCCACACCAGCATTGTAAAGATTGCGAGCAGCCAGAACGTCGGCGTGGCGAGAGCCTCGGCCCGGGTAAAGGTCGGCTCGGGTTCAGCCGCTTTTGCAGGCGTTGTTTCGGTGTCGCCCTTCGCAGCATCAGGCTTGAGGCCTAGATCCTCCGGTCGACCGACCATCAAGAGCCAGGTCGGCAGAAATCCCGCGACGAGCACCGCCACGCCGACCGCGATCCAGCCCGCGCGCCAGCCGCCATGCTCCATGGCCCAGAACGCGATGAGCGGCATCATCGTGAGGCCGGCCATTTGCGCCAGCAGTGCCATCGATAATGCCAGCGGCCGCCGCGCGACGAACCAGTTCACCACCGCGCCGAGCGTGCCGAGGTCGAATGGGCCAGCGAAGTTCATGCGCGCGATGCAGAAGAGAAGATAGAACGCCGCTAGGGTCCCGATCTGCGACAGCAGGAGAATGGTGATGCCCGTCGTCAGCACCGCCATGAGAAGAATGGTGCGCGGTCCCTTGCGGTCGAGGAAAGAGCCGAGCATCGGCGATGTGATAGCGGCCAGAATGCCGCCGAGCGAGACGGCGCCGGAAATCGCGGTCCGCGACCAGCCGAACTCCGCCGTCATCGGACCGATGAATACGGAAAGCGTTGCGACGGCCGGGCCGACGCGTGCGATCGACACACAGCACACGACGCCGAGGATGACCCAGCCATAATAGAACGGCAGCCGCTGCGCGAGGCGTGCGGCGAGCGATGGCTGTATCATTGGGCCCTGCACTTGGTGAGATCGTCACCTTGCCGATCCCTACTTAGCCGTCAAGGGTAGTATCGGGAAGGTCAACCCAGCGGTTCGTCTTCGAACTCGATACCTTCGCCGCGTGCGGGATCGGGAAGCTCGTCGAGATAGTTGTCCCACAGATTATCAATGTGCCGAGCCGCGTCGGCCGGGCCGAGCGTCCTGATCCAGCCGTCTTGGCCGATCTGGACGATACCGTCGTTCACGAGGCGATCGAGCGCGTCGTGCAGATCGAAGTTGAGATTGAGGCCGAAGGTGTTGAAGAGCTGCTGCTCGATGGCGGCGTCGACATCGGCGAGTTCGTTCACGTGCACAGTGTCCTTGGCGAGTACACTGTAGAGCAAGATCTCCTCCTTGATGTCTTCTTCAGCCGCACGGTCCGCAAGGACCGTCATCACACCGCGATTGTCGGCGAGCGCATGGAAGTAGAGGTTCTGCGCCATGGTCACCATGTACTCATTGCGCTTGTGAATGAACTTCATGCCTTGCCGGAACGCGAGCCCGCCGAGCGTGGCAACTGCGCCCGCGAGCGCGATCGGGTTTGCGGCCACCATGAGCTTCGTCGCCGTGCCAACGACGCCCACGCCGAGGCCGCCCCCCGCGGTGACGCCGAGCCTCAGCTTGTCGAACAGACGGAACTTGACCGTCGTGTTCGGGAAGCACATCTCGATGTCCGAGCGCGGGATGTTCTTGAAGAGCTTCATGTAGATCGAGTTCGAGTTGACCTCGGCCCCGAGTGAGCCCCGCAGTTTGCGCACGATCTTCTCGGCCGCCGCACGCTCGCAGTTCTGCTGCTTCATCACCTCGTCGACGCGTTGTTCGAAGGGCTTCAGCTTGAAAAGCACGAACAGCCGCTGGAAGATCGGAACGTCGTACTCTTCCTTGAAAAGATAGAGCTTGCGCGCATCGCGCCGATGGAGCCTGCGCTTCGTCGCCCCACGGTAGTAGATCATGAGCTCGTCGAAGGCGTGCATGTCGACCTGAAGATCGAGGCCGTAGTGGCTGTCGGCCGTCAGGATCAGTTTGATATCTGCTGGATCGATCCGCGTGTAGTTCGCCTGTTCGAGCAGCAATTGCGTCTGCTCGATGAGACGTTCCTGCAGCGTGATCTTCTCGGCGTCGGTGTACCGGCGGGTGACGAGGAGATCGCTGTCGGGATTGAAGGGCTCGTACGTCTGGCCCATCTCGAGCAGGTGGGCGGAATAGGAAGCTTGCCGCCAATAGTCGAGATATCGGAAGAAGCGCCGAGCCTCCCTGGCATCATTGCCGCGCCATGACTGCGGCCGGGTCAGGCGCTCCATCAGCGCTGCGCGCGTGACAGGAATGAACTTCTCGCGCCCGTCGGCGTGAGCGAGGATTTCCTCGAAGATATCGTCGCGCGGTTCTTGTTCTGTGGCAGCCGGAAGCTCTGCGGGTGCGGTGCCGGCGAGCGGTGTCTCGGCTTCGGGGACGGGCGCCGCGGGCTCTGCGGGAGCCTGGTTCCGCGGCATTGGCGTGAGCACTTCGACTGCAGACATGCGCCACCCCCTTCGGATCCGGGCCCACCCCAAAACTGCGGACACCGTCCTCCAGCCGCCGGACTTACGTCAACAGCTAGCCGCCAACTGGCGAGCATTTATGGCCGACGTTGCGATAAGGGTGCCACGCTTCCGCAGCCTATGCAGGCGCAGAGGTCCGGGCCCTCTTTCCACGTGTGGAAAGAGGGGGCAGCGGGCTTAGTTTCACGAGAGGTTCAGCTACCGCCGAAGCGGCGCTGCCACCAGCCGCGGCGCGGCGGGCCTTCGGGTTCTTCCGATGCCGCGGGAGCCGGGGCTGAAGCTGGAGCTTCCGGCGCCACTGTGCTCTCGGCATGGGACATGGTGCCGTTCGCAAGGGCCGGCTCACGTGCGGGCGTCGCCTCGACGACCGGCGCGTTCGCTGCCGGCGGCTCGGGATCTTGAGCCTTGACTGGCGTGGGTGGCGCTGGCGGTTCCGATGCAACGGGTTCGGCCACAGCCTCGGGTTGGGTAGCCTCGAGTTCCGGAGCCTCAGGCTCCTGCGCCGCGCCGACGATCTCCCAGGCAACACCCTGCGAGGTCACGCCATGATCTGGCGTATCCAGTGACGCCTCGTCGCGACGGCGTACGGGCAGATCACCCCATCGGCCATGCGGCTTGAAGCCCGGATCGACATCCGGCTGATCCGCGTCCGGGTCCGCGGGGGAGCCGGCGATGACGCTGCCGTCGGGGCCTGTCCCGCCTTCGCGGTGACGCGAGCGACCGCCACGGCGGCCACGACGACGGCGACGGCCACGGCCTTCGCCATCCTCCGGCCTGCCGCCATCCTCGCGAGCGCTTACCGCTGCCTCCTCGCCTTCATCGGCATCGGCGGCCTCAGGTTCGACGCCATCAGCCTCCGCATCGGCGTGCGACGCGGCCTCATCGTCGGTCCCGCGTGGTGTGCGCTCGCCACCTGCTTCCTGACGGTCGCGGCGACCGCGGCTCCGGCGACGGCGACGGCGCGACCGCGGCTCGCCCGCTTCTTCGTCACCGGTTGCACTTTCCCTTGCTTCGCTGCGGGGCTCGGGCCGTTCCTCGCCTTCGCTTTCGTCTCCGCCCTCAGCTTCGCTGCCGTCAAAGCCCCAGTCCATGCTGACGACATTGCGCTGGGCGCGCGCCGGCGCTGCTGTCGGCTCGCTCGTACGCTCGATGGCAAAGTTCGCGCCCTGCATGCGCTCGCTGGCCTGGACGCTGACGAAGATGCCGTAGCGCTGCTCGATCTCCGTGATGAAGCCGCGCTTGTGATTGAGAATGTAGAGCGCGACGCTCGCCGTGGTGAGCACCGCGATCGATGTCGCGGGCCCCTTCATGAGGTGGTCCTCGATGCCGCGCAACACGGCCAACGCCACCGACTCCGTCGAGCGGATGATGCCGGTGCCCTGGCAATGCGGACACTGCGAGGTCGAGCCTTCGAGGACGCCGGTCCTGAGGCGCTGGCGCGACATCTCGAGCAGGCCGAAGTGCGAGATATGGCCGACCTGGATGCGGGCGCGGTCATGGCGCAGCGCGTCCTTGATGCGGCGCTCCACGGCACGATTGTTGCGCTTCTCCTCCATGTCGATGAAGTCGACGACGATGAGGCCGGCGAGATCGCGCAACTTGAGCTGGCGGGCAATCTCGTCCGCAGCTTCGAGGTTCGTGCTGAGGGCCGTCTCCTCGATGGAGAACTCGCGTGTGGACTTGCCCGAGTTGACGTCGATCGCAACCAGCGCCTCGGTCTGGTTGATCACGAGGTAACCACCCGAGCGCAGCGTCACGTACGGGCTGAACATCGCATTGAGCTGGCGCTCGATCTGGAAGCGCGAGAAGAGCGGCTCCGGCTCGCGATAGTTGATGACGCTGTCGGCGTGCCCCGGCATGAGCATGCTGAGGAAGCCGTGCGCCTCCTCGTGTGCCTCGTCGCCGGCGACCAGCACTTGGTCGATGTCCTTGGAGTACAGATCGCGCAGCGAGCGCTTGATGAGATTACCTTCCTCATAGACGAGGCAGGGCGCCGTCGAGCGCAATGTGAGATCGCGCACGCTCTCCCAGAGCCGCAGCAGATATTCGAAGTCGCGCCGGATCTCCTGCTTCGTGCGCGCGGCACCAGCCGTGCGGACGATGAGGCCCATGCCCTCCGGCACTTCGAGCTCCTCGGCAATGGCCTTGAGGCGCTTCCTGTCCTGGGCGTTCGTGATCTTGCGCGAGATGCCGCCGCCACGGCCCGTGTTCGGCATGAGGACGGTGTAGCGGCCCGCGAGCGAGAGGTAGGTGGTCAGCGCTGCGCCCTTGTTGCCCCGCTCCTCCTTGACGACCTGCACGAGTATGATCTGGCGGCGCTTGATGACCTCCTGGATCTTGTACTGGCGCGCGCGGCGGCGCTGCGGGCGCTCGGGGAGTTCCTCGAGGGCGTCTTCGGCGCCGACCTGCTCGACGGCTTCGGCAGCGGAGCCATTGCTGTCGACCTCGGTGACGCCGACTTCCTCGACGAGCCCGATCTGCTTCGGTGCATCGGCGTCGGAGCCTGCATCGTCGGCCGGCAGTGCCTCGGCGACGAACTCGTGGGCCTGGGCGTGGCCAACCTCGATCGTCTCGATCGCGGCCTCAACCGGCTCACTCAGCGTTTCCTCGCGTGAATGGGCCAATGGCTGGGCACTGGGCGCCTCCTCCGCGACATCGTCCTCCGGCCGGGCGTCTTGCGGCTCGCTGTCGTCGTCGTTGTACGTGTCGGCATCATCGAGCTCTTCCGCCTCGGGAGCGGCGTCATCTTCGATGGGCTCCGGTGCCGAAGCTTCGGCAGCATCACTCGTTTCGGCATCGGCGCCAGTTGCGGCGGCTGACCGTCCCCGGCGGTTGCGGCCGCGGCCCCTGCGCTCGCCCCGGTCGCCACGCTCGCGCCGTTCGGCGCGGGCATCGGCCTCGCGCTCGGCACGCGCCTCTTCCTCGACTTCCTCGTCGATAAGAGCCTGCCGGTCGGCAAAGGGGATCTGGTAATAGTCGGGATGGATTTCGCTGAAGGCGAGGAAGCCGTGACGGTTGCCGCCGTATTCGACGAACGCCGCCTGCAGCGACGGCTCGACGCGTGTGACTTTCGCCAGGTAGATGTTGCCGCGCAGCGGTTTGCGCGATGCCGACTCGTAGTCGAATTCCTCTACCCGGCCGCCTCTGAGTACCACCACCCGGGTCTCCTCCGGGTGGGTGGCATCGATAAGCATTTTGTTCTTGTCCATGGTCTTTGATCCTGGGCGCGCCGCCCGGGGCTCGTCGTCCTGTCGCGCGTGCGATGGGGGCTCAGCGAGTGCGCGGGGCTGTGGCGCGGGTTGGCTGATAGCGTGATGGCCAATGGAGCCCGCCACCCACTCGCGCCCGACGCGTAGGATGCGGCCGCGTCAGCGGTCGCTCCGGCGTGCGCAGCGCCTAGCCGTGCCCGGGAACCGGGAGCGGACAGGGTTGGTTGGGGGGGACTCCGGTGTCTCATTGTTCCTCGAAGGGACTGCACGCCCCTTTGTTCTTAATACGTTCCAACTTACCATCCCTTGCGGGATAGGTCGGCTCGGAACGGCTCACAATTGTCCCGACGCCAAAAGGGCTGAGGGACCGGGATTGCAGGCCGGAAGTCGAAACTCCAGCACGCCGTGTGCCGTCTGCGCCAGCGCACTCGCAACGTCGGGCTCACCCTTCGGCGGATCATGTCGCCGATGTAGGGTTCGCGGCATAACGAGCTGAAACGACATCGAAACTGTGGCCTGGGGGCCCCGCACTCAGCGGTGAGCTTTGCGATGCGACCCCAACGGGATCACAATCCTCCTGAAGCCTCCTCCGCACTGTTTGCGGGGCGCTCCACGCAGCTCGCGCTCAACGGCTTGGCGGGAAACAGACAGGTCCCAGCAGCAACTCGTCGCGGCAAGAACGACACACTGAAGTATCTCTACGATCTTGCCCCTAGCGAGGCAAGGCCCGTGGAGGGCATACCTTGGCACATACGATCACTTTGCATGTGTCTGGCGACACAAGAGGCGTGATTCGGCCAAAGATTGGGTTAACCTCGGCTTGGTTGGACGGTACGGACACGGTCTGACGGGGGACGATGCGTGCACTGGCATCACGTCTGATCATTGCGTGCGTGCTCGCAGCGGCGAACGGCGTTCTCTGGGCTGTGTCGGGAGCTGCGCCGGTTGCAGCCCAGGGCTCGACGCACGTCAAAACCATGCCGTCCCGGCAGCCGCCACCGCCTGTCGAGACGCCTGAGCCGCGTTCAAAGGCCAAGGAGCCGGCCGCTCCCGTGCGCATGGGACCAGTTGCCGCAGACGCGGTCTCGGTCACGGGCAATCAATCGCTGACCCGCTTGGCACTCGAGTTGACGGGACCGGTCGAGTATCAGGTTTTCCGTCTGCGGACGCCTGATCGGGTCGTCCTCGATGTGAGCCATGTCGAATTCACGATCCCGGCGACAGCCGGCCGAGAGAGCAAGGCGTTGGTCTCCGGTTTTCGCTTCGGTGCCTTCGCGCCCGGGAAAGCGCGGGTTGTAATTGAAACGACCGGACCCGTTCAGGTGGAAGCGACCCGGCTGATCCGTGAGGGCTCGCGCGGACGCCACAGGCTCGAGTTGGACCTGGTTCCTGCACCCTCGGTGGACCTCAGCGAAGGCGAAATGGCCGCGGCACGCGAAAGCGCGGCGCGCCTCCAGATCGCGGATGCAACTCCGGCACCCGCGCCGCCCGTACCGAAGTCCTCGCCCGTCGCGCCGCGGATGCCTGTGATCGTCGTCGATCCTGGCCACGGTGGCGTCGATACCGGTGCGCAGGGGGCGGTCGGCGTCGAGAAGGATATCGTCCTTGCGGTCGGGCGTGAGCTCGAGAAGGCGCTCAGCGCGACCGGCAAATACCGCGTGGTGATGACGCGCTCGACCGATGCCTTCGTTCCGCTCGTGCAGCGCATTCGGCTGTCTCGCGAGCAGGAGGCGCAGCTTTTCATCTCGCTGCACGCCGACTCCCTTGAGGCGCGTGAGCTGGCGCACGCCATTCGTGGCGCAACCATCTATACGCTCTCGCAGAGTGCTTCCGACGAGCGTGCGCGGCGCCTCGCCGACAAGGAGAATGCCGCGGACCTTCTGGCCGGCGTCCATTTACCGACCGAGGACGTCCAGGATGATGTGAAGAGCATTCTATTTGATTTGATGGCACGTGAGACGGCCGGTCTCGCGCTCAACTTCCGGCAGCTTGCCGCAAAACGCATGCGCGGCAGCATTCATCTCAGCAGGGAGCCGCAACGCGCCGCCAATTTCCTCGTCTTGAGACAGGCCGAGACGCCGGCTGTGCTCATCGAGCTCGGCTATATCAGCCATGTGGAGGAAGAGAAGCAGATGCTGTCGCAGGAGTGGCAGAAGAAGATGGCTGCCGCGATCACAGCAGCGATCAACGATTTCTTTGCAACCGGCAGTTCGATCTTCCGTTGATCACACCTCCCGAAATTGCGTGATGTTCAAAAAAAAGGGCCGCTCACGAGGGCGGCCCAAGTCCAGGGAGGAAATGCCCGAAGGGCACCACAACGCCCACGGTCCAACCGCAGGCATCGCTTCCCAAGAGCTGGTGTGCCACGCACCACATTACAAGGGGCGCCGCATCACCATGTGTGTCAGATGCTGATGTATCAGTTTGTGTTGTCGGTTCGCCGACTGGTGGTGGATGGATACAGCCGCTCATTACGCAGACTTGGCACCAGAAGAAAGATGAGCATGCCAGCCATCGAGCTCAGCACGGCAAGTCCGAATGATGCCGTATAGCCGCCCGCGATCTCGTGCAGAAGCCCGGAGGCCCAGGAGCCGAACGCGGCGCCGATGCCGAGACCGAGCGACAGTGCGCCGAAGATGCTGCCGACACCGCCGCCGGGGTACAGCACGGATACGAGTGCGACGAGGATCGGTCCACGCGCGCCCTGCATGAGCCCGAAGCACACGACGAATGCATACAGCAGGAACAGCGACGGCGCGTGAACAGTCGCGATGAGCGCCAGCACGCCGAGGATCGTGACGAGATAGGAGATCGTGACCGTGATGATTCGGCCGAAGCGGTCGGACATCCATCCGATGGCGACAATGCCGAGCGTCGAGAGCAGACCCATCATTCCGAAGGCGCTCGCGGCGAGCAGCGGTGCGAAACCGCTCTCGATCAGCGCTGCTACGGATTGCGGCAGCACTGCATACGCCGAGATCGACGTGAAGCAGTAGGCTGCAAAGAGTCCCCAGAAGGCCCGGGTACGAATGGCAACCGAAACTGGCCAGGGATTGCGGCTGGCACTACCCGACTGCGAGGTTCGTCGTGCCTGCCACGCTGGTGATCCGGCGGTGATCCTTCCGAGCGGCAGAAGCATGAGTAAGGGAAAGAGGGCCAATACGCCGGCGCCGATGAATTGGTGGCTCGTCCGCCAGCCGTACCACTCGACCAATAGCTGAGCGAACGGCGGCAGAGCGATCATGCCGGCGCCGACGGCGGCGTAGGGCAGTGACATGACCGAGCCGATGCGGTTGACGAACCAGCGGCTCAGAATGCTCGAGGCCGCGACCATGCCGAGGGACGCTGCGCCAATGCCGCCGAGAAGTCCGACGCATATGTAATAGTGCACGATGTGCGTCGCATAGCCGGCGAGAAAGTATCCAATGCCGAGCGCGAGAATGCCGATGCCATAGGTTACGCGTGCACCTAGGCGGTCGATGATCTGGCCGGCGAACGGTGCGGTGGCCCCATTCGCGAGCATGTAGATCGAATACGTGAGCGTGATTTCGGAGCGCGAAACAGCGAGACCTTCCTGTACCGGCAGCAGAAACACGGCGAATGTCTCGGTCACGCCGCGCCCGATCATGTTCATGACGAACGTCAGGATGACGATGATCGCCAGGAAGGTGCGGCGGGCCTCGCCCTCATCGGGCTGGCCGTGTGGTGCATTGCTCAACGTGCTCTCCCTGGACGCGCGGTCCGGCTGCCGCCCGCTGGTGCTGGCGTGGGCCTATCTGAAGAGCCGACGCCGCGCGATGTAAATTCTCACCGGCGATGGTCTGGGTTTCTGTGCGCGCGGGTCTCGTGTGCGGCGAACTTCGCAAGCGGGAGCTAGTTGAGCATCAGGTCGGGTAGGAAAGTGATGATCTCCGGGAATGCTACGAACAGCGCGATGGCGATGAAGTCGGCGATCACGAACGGGAGCGCGCCCTGGAAAATCGTTGTCAGCGGAATGTCACGTCGGACCGCGCCCACCACGAAGCAGTTGAGGCCGATCGGTGGCGTCACCAGGCAGACACCCGCCATCTTCACGACGATAATGCCGAACCAGATGGGATCGTAGCCGAGCGCGACGACGGCCGGATAGAACACCGGCAGCGTCAGCAACATCATGCCGATCGCGTCCATGAACATGCCAAGGACGAGATACACCATGAGCATGCCGATGATGATCACGACCGGCGGCACGGGAAGGTTCACGACCCACTGGGAGAAAGCCTCTGGAAGGCCCGCGAACCCGAGAAAGCGCACGAAGATGAGAATGCCCCAGATGATTGCGAAGATCATCACGGTGAGCTTTGCGGTCTCCAGCAGGGCCTCGTTCAGCTGCGAGAACTTCATCCGGTTCATGAGTGCAACGATGAACACGACGAATGCCCCGAGCGCGCCGGCCTCGGTGGGTGTCGCCCAGCCGAAGAACATCGCCGAGAAAATGATCACGATCACGCCGATGACGGGGAGCGTACCTGGCAAAGACGTGAAGCGCTGCTGCCATGTGTAGCCGCGGATAGGCGCGCCGACCTTGGGATTGATGATGCTCCAGACGATGACGATGCCCGCGTAGCAGAGGGCCGAGATGAGACCGGGAATGAAGCCAGCGATGAGCAGTTTGCCGATCGAGGCCTCGACGATGATCGCGTAGACGACCATGATCGCCGACGGCGGGATCAGTGCATCCAACGTGCCGCCTGCGGCCACCACGCCAGAAGCGAGGCGTTTGTCGTAATTCGCCTTGAGCATTTCG
Source organism: Pseudomonadota bacterium (assembly GCA_023430845.1). Classification (GTDB taxonomy): domain Bacteria; phylum Pseudomonadota; class Alphaproteobacteria; order Rhizobiales; family Hyphomicrobiaceae. Next base: position 2,309 of record JAEYYJ010000325.1, on the reverse strand, counting down.
GGAATGGCGACGCGCGCGAAGACCGCTGCGGCGGCGGTAGATGCTCCGGAGACGGCCGAGAACGCGGCGACGGCGAAGACCGTCGCGATCGCGAGGCCGCCGGGCATCCAGCCCATCCACGCCTTAGCAGCTTCGAACAGCGACTGCGTCATGCCCGCGTAAAAGGCGAGGTAGCCGATGAGAATGAACATCGGCAGCACGGAGAGCGTGTAGTTCACCGACTTCGAATGCGGGATCGTCCCGACGAGACCGGCACCCGGTGCCCAGCCGATGATCGCGACGCAGCCGAGGAGACCGACCAGCGCCGCGGCGAGATAGACGCGCACACCGACGACAACCAGAACGAGGAGGGCAACGCAGCCAACGAGACCCAGCGTGAAGTTATCGAGGACCATTGCCGCCGCCTTCGGACTCGTTGTTCAGGTCGATGCCGGCTGACGCCACATCACGTCGCGCTTGCTCCTCAACGTCGACGATTTCAGGCACGCCGACCGGCTTGAGCGTCGGATCAATGAAGAGACGGAGATAGCCCCAGAGGCTCACGAGCAGGCGGATGAAAAGAAGCGTAAGCGCTAATGGCACCACCATCTTGGAGGGCCACCAGAGGAGCTGGATGTCGATGGTCGAGTCACCCGACGTATAGGCCCGTATTGCGTGGTCCCACGTGTACTTGACCAGCACGCCGCAAACGAAAAGTCCGACGAGGACGCTGACGAGCTCGAACAGCCAGAGCGTGCGCCCCTTCATGTAGTTGACGAGGATCTCCATACGGATGTGGCCACCGAGGCGCTCGGTGTAGGCCAAGCCCAGGAAGACGAGAAACGTCATCATGATCTCGACGATGTCGATGTAGCCGAGGATCGGCATGTTCAGCAGTTTGCGCATCAGAATCTGCGCAACGCCGAGCATCATCATCGCGAAGATGCCGAATCCCGAGATGAGGGCTGTAGCGCGCTCGACGGCGTGGACCGCGCGATCGATTGCGCCGAGAGCGCCCCCCTCTCCGGGGGCGGTCCCCATGACAGTTGCATCCTTCATGGGTTGCTTCCTGCGGTCAGTGGAACGTCGAACAGGGAAAGCGGTGGCGGCCCCGCATCGAGGCCGCCGTCGCCTTCAGTCGAATGGCTGGGAGAGCTATTTCTTTTCCTTTTTCGCCTTCTCGATCTCGGCGAGAAGCGTGTCGAGCACGTTCTGGGCGTCGAACTTGCCCTTGTTATCGGCAACCCACTTGTCCCAGACGGGCTTGCCGGCGACTTCGCGGAAGCGCTTCAGCTCTGCCTCGGTGTAAAGGATCTCCTTCAGCTTCGCCTTGAACATCGGGAGATTCTTCTTGTCGATCTCGACATAGGCGTCGATCTGATCCTGATAGCCTTTGGGCAGCGCCTCTTGCATGAGCTTCTTGTATTGCTCAGGCAGCGCCGCGTACGCATCCTTATTGATTACGGCGGCGCATTCCGAAGTGCCGGGCGACATGTTGTTCGTGAACCAGGTGGAGATCGTGTGGAGCTGGTAGGAAGCGTGTGCGTAGGTGTAGGGCAGCGAGACGGCATCGATCGTGCCGCGTTCCATGCCGGTGTATGTCTCTGTGGCAGGCACAGTCGAGAGAACGGCGCCGAGGATCTTCATGGCATCGCCGAGGCCACCGCCGGCCCGCACGCGCTGGCCCTTCCAGCCCTCGAGTGTCTCGGGCGGATTGCTCTTGCCCATAAATTCATACTGAGGCAGCAGGCCGGACTTGTAGGGTATGGCGTTCCACTGATCCATGTCCTTGATGAAGGCCGGATGCTTCAGCATGGCCTCGGTGGCCTTGCGCCTGACATCCCAATCGCCGAGTTCGAGGAAGGGTAGTGTAAACACCATCCATGCGGGATTCTTGCCTGGATGATAGAAGTTGCAGAACTGCGCCATTTGGAAGGCGCCGAGCTTGATGCCGTCGAGGTTCTCGCGATCACGCGAGAGCGCCTCGCCGTAATGGATCTTGATCTGGAATTTTCCGCCGGTGCGATCCGCGAGTTGCTTCGCGACCGACTCCATGCCGGCAGTGAAGGCGCGCTGCTTACCCCAAGTGGAAAGATTCCAGTTTACGGCCGGGCCATCGACGGTCTGTGCAGCAACGCCAGTGCCGAACAACGCAATCAGCGCGCCCGCGCCAAGCGGGGCGGCGTACTTAAGGCTCATTTTCTTCCTCCCAAGGTGCCGTTCAATTTTTTGTGTTGAGGCAGCCTAGTGCGATTAGGCGGCAATCCGCAACACCTTAAATCGATCAGCACCGGAGGTAATGCTGCGAAGTCTATTCTGCAGCCGCGAGC
>JAEYYJ010000311.1 GCA_023430845.1 Pseudomonadota bacterium | reverse complement strand
GCGTGAACTATGGGATTTGATTGAGGAGCGCACGGGCGCTCCTTTTTCGTTCTTGCGGGGATGGCATGGCGGGCGATCCGCACCGCTTCGAGGTTCCGGAAGCCGGGGGCTGGCGTTGGCTCGCTGCTTCCGTCCATTTGTTCACGGCGCTCGGCATCGTCTGTGCCCTGTTTGCCGTCCACGCGGTTCTCGACCGCGCCTTCGAGAAGGCGTTCATCTGGCTGGGCGTGGCTCTCATCATTGATGGCATAGACGGCACATTCGCTCGCGCGCTCGACGTCAAGCGGCGGCTGCCAAGATTCTCGGGCGAGAAGCTCGATCAGGTCGTCGACTACGCCACATATGTCTTCGTCCCGGTGCTGGCGCTGCAACTCGGCGGATTTCTCACGGGGATGTGGGGCGGCATTCTGGCGAGCCTGATCCTGCTCTCGTCGCTTTATCATTTCTGCGATGAGGGCAACAAATCGGACGATCACTGCTTCGTCGGCTTCCCCGCCATCTGGAACATCGTGGCGTTTTATATCTTTGCCTTTGCATTTTCGGACTGGGTGGTGAGCCTCATCGTACTCATATGCGTCGCGCTCACGTTCGTGCGCATGCGATGGCTGCACCCCTTGCGCGTGCGGGCCCTGCGGCCGGTTAATCTGGCGATGAGCGGGCTATGGGCGCTGGCCGCCGTATGGACGGTAGCCGTCGGCTTTCCGGCTTCCGCAGGGGCAATGGCGGCGTTGGGCCTGGTAGCAGTATACGGGATCGGGCTCTCCGTGCTCTGGCCGCTGCTCGGCGGCGAAGATGACGCCTAGAGCGTCGCTCGGGACTTATCCACAGCTCAATTGTCGGAACTGCGCCAAGGAGCCGCACGCTCAATTGAGATGGTCCGGGCACGGCGCACCCGGCAAAAGGGTTAATTCGTCAAGCTGTTAACCTCAGAGTAAGTTCGTTTTCGCCCTCCCGCCTGCTTACAGGGCATTCTCATTGCTTGGGAACCGTTGCCTCGAAGTCGCTACGCGACCGTCAAATTGGGGCCTACAAACCTACCGAAGTAACGAACCAGTCAGCGGTAAGAACGGGGACGTTGTATGAGTTCGCGAGTTTTAGTCGCGGGGGCTATTTTGAGTGCCACCGCATGTACAGCCGCCGCCGAGGCGCCGGGTAGCCGTCTCAATCTTCATGAAGTCGTGGCCGACCGAACGGTCTCGCTGCACACGCCGGCAGGGACCATCCCGATCAGCTATTCGGGCAACGGCACCATGATCGGCCGCGCAAAGGATCTCGAGTTCTATACGGGCTCGGCGTTCGACCGCGGCACGTGGTGGGTGACCGGCGATCGGATCTGCCATCGCTGGCGGAGCTGGCTCGGCGGCAAGGACCACTGCGTGAGCCTGCGTCTGGATGGCACGAAGGTACACTGGCGCAGCAGCGACGGTTACTCGGGCACGGCCACGCTCGGGGCAAAGCGCGCCCGCGCCATCGAAGCCGGCGCCTCATTCTAAGAGCGCTCAGCCGCCGCGCTCCTTGGTCTTGGCCTCGATCCAGAGGTCATCCATTTCTTCGAGGGTCGCACCCTCGGGCGTCTTTCCCTGTTCGGCGAGGCGACGCTCGATATAGGCGAAGCGCCGGACGAACTTGGCGTTCGCTGTCCTGAGTGCGGTCTCGGGATCGACTTCGAGATGGCGCGCCACATTCGCCATCACGAACAGAACGTCGCCGAACTCGTCCACTATCCGGGGATCCGTGGGACGGTCCGGCGGGCTCGTGCCGCGCGGATCAGCCGGTACGGCGATCTCTTCGAGCTCGGCCAGTTCCTCCTGCATCTTGGAGAACACGGGCGCCAGGGTCGGCCAATCGAAGCCGACGCGCGCGGCCTTGGCCTGCAGCTTTATCGCACGCGTCATGCCAGGCAGCCCGACCGGCACGTCCGCGAGCAATGATGGATCGGCAGGGACAGCCGATCCGCCTGCGGCCTGCTTCGCCGCGCGCTCCTCGGCCTTGATGGCTTCCCACCAGCCCTTTGCTAACTGACCGGACCGCTGCTTTTCGTCTCCGAACACATGAGGATGGCGGCGGATCATCTTCTCCGTCACACCATCGACCACATCCGCGAACGAGAAGGTGCCTTCCTCCTCGGCCATACGCGCGTGATAGACGACCTGGAGCAGCAGATCGCCGAGCTCCTCCTTGAGATCGACCCGGTTGCCGCGCTCGATCGCATCGGCGACCTCGTAGGCTTCCTCGATCGTATAGGGCGCGATAGTCGCGAATGTCTGCTCGAGATCCCAAGGACAGCCTGTGCCGGGCGTTCTGAGCGCGGCCATGACGGCAAGGAGATCGGCAATGGATTTGCGAACGCGGGGCTGGTCGGGCGGAGCCATCATCGGTTCCTGGATGGGGCGCTACATGCGCTCGATGACATCTGTCCGCTCTTTGGAAACGACAGGCGCCGCCGCGGCAATGGCCGGCAGGATATCTTCGGCTTTATCCACGACCGTGTAGGGCACGTGCAGGCCCGCGCGGATGAAAGTCTCGGCCCGCATGTGATCGAGGAGGGAGCAGAGAGAGTCCCAGTAGCCCGCGACGTTCACAATCACGATCGGCTTCGTGTGGCGCCCGAGCTGAGCCCACGTGAGCTGCTCGACGAGCTCTTCCAGAGTGCCGATGCCGCCCGGCAGCGCGACGAACGCATCGGAGCGCTCGAACATCAGGCGCTTTCGCTGATGCATGTCCTCGGTGACGATCAGTTCGTTGACGTCACGCAGCATCTGCTCCTTCTCGGAAAGAAACGACGGAATGATGCCGGTCACATACCCTTTGTGCTTGAGCACGGACTTAGCGACCTTGCCCATGAGACCGAGGCTGCCGCCGCCATAAACGAGCCCGACACCCGCTTCCGCGAGTTGTTGGCCGAGCGTGCGCGCGGCGAGTGCAAAATCAGGGTTACGACCGCTTCCCGAGCCGCAGAACACGCACACATTCTGGATGCCGTTAAGCGCTGCGAGCTGCTGGCCGGAGTTCTTCTTGCTGATGTTCTTCTTGGTCATAGTCTTACGCATTCCTTGGGGTACCCGCGGCTGCCGCCGGCCCTTCTTAGCATCGCCATGGCACGGCTATGCGGGCAAATTGCCTCAATCACGTGAACGTTCGCGCGGCGCGCCATCCGTCTGGCGGTAGGCCCCGCCAAAGGCGGCTCTGGCCAGCGAAGAGTATCGCGGGAAGATCATTGGACGGCCGCGCGATTCTATGCATGGTTGCGCGCAAGATGCCGCGGCGCACGCGGAACAGCGGACCCTGCCATGCAGCTCAAATTCTACACCTTGGATGTGTTCACTGAAACGCGCTTCGGCGGCAATCCGCTCGGCGTTGTCATGAACGCCGATGCACTGCCTGCCGGCCTCATGCAGGACATTGCCCGTGAGCTCAATCTCTCCGAGACGGTTTTCGTCCAGAAGGCGACGAATCCCGCAGCATCCGCCCGCATCCGCATCTTCACGCCGGCCGTCGAGCTGCCTTTTGCCGGTCATCCGACGATCGGAACGGGTATACTTCTTGCACAGCTCCGTGCCGGAGATGCTCCCGGCGAGCAGGATGCCCTCGTCGTGCTCGAGGAGACGATAGGGCCCGTGCGCGTGGGTGTGCGCATGCGTCCCGGCAAGGCGGCTCACGCTGAATTCGATGCGCCGAAGCTGCCCGAACCCGCAGGCGATCCGCCGAGCAGCGATCGGCTGGCGGCAGCGCTGGGCTTGAAGCCCTCCGAGATCGGATTCGCCAATCACCGCCCATCGCAATGGTCGGCGGGCGTACCCTTTACCTTCGTGCCCATCGCGTCCATGGCCGCTATCGGCCGCGCCGAGATCGTCTCGACACATTGGTCGGCGGCGTTCGGCGGCTCGCGGGCCGGGAAGGTTTACCTCTACACGGGCGAGACGGTGCACACGACATCGTCGTTTCATGCGCGCATGTTCGGACCTGCTGCCGGCATTGTCGAAGATCCGGCAACGGGCGGCGCAGCGGCTGCCTTCGCTGGCGTCGTCAATGCCTTCGACCAGCTTCCGGCCGGCACGCACAAGCGCATCATAGAGCAGGGCTTCGAGATGGGGCGGCCGAGCCTTATCGCGTTGTCGTTCGAGGTGGCAGCCAAGGGCAAGCTCGAGACCGTACGCATTGGCGGCAGTGCCGTCCGCGTCAGCGAAGGCCACATCGAGATCTGACACACGCTCGCGCCTTCGGCGCGAACAGGGCCTCGGCCCTGTAACCCGATTGGGGGACACCCCCAAACCCTCGTTTTTTTTTATGACTTTGTGATGCCGAGCGCCGTGTGCAACTCGCTGAGAGTCGCGAGGGCGTCGGTACCCGCGAAGATCAAAGCATCGACACCGGCCGCTTGCAGCGCGGCTTCCAGGTCCTTCGGACGGCCGGCTAGATACACGCGCTGCGCGCCGGCGGATTTCAGTGCGCCCGCTGTTGCTGCGCCTAAGTCGGCATAGGTCGCATCGGCTCCGCAGATGCAGGCAATGCTGGACCCGCTCGTCTTGAACGCGGCCGCGGCGTCGTCCGCTGTCTTGAGAGGTGCCGATTGCTCTACCGCGATGCCGCCGGCCGCGAGGAAGTTCGTGATCCATGTGGCGCGCGCGCCGTGGCTTGCGAGATCGCCGATGCAGGCGAGGAACACTTTGGCAGGCGAACCTGCGGCGGCGTCGCGCAGTTTCTCGAAGGGCTCGGCCAGACGGCGCACGGCAAGCGGTCGAATGCTGACGGCGCCGCTGTCGCGAGGGGAGGCACTTGCAGGCCATGGCGTGACTTTGACGCCGTCGTCG
>JAEYYJ010000303.1 GCA_023430845.1 Pseudomonadota bacterium | reverse complement strand
TTCCGACAAAGCCTCAGGCCTTCGTTGCATCCATGAAAATGGACGGATCAAAGTACTGGGAGGCGGGAATCGCGTTCGGGATGTTGCCCGTGGAGGCGAAGAAGTCCGTCACCTGCTGCAGCCACTTCGTGACGCTCTGGTCGCCGTAGAGCTTGCGCCACTCGGCGATCGGGAACGCCTTCTGCGCGCCGAACTGCTCCTTGAAATCCTTGAGCGGCACCTGCGGATACTGCTTCTTCTGCAGCACTTCCAGCGCTTCGTCGGTCTTGCTCGTGAGATACTCGTTGCCTTCACCCCAGGCCTTGACGACGCGGACGAGCACGTCGCGGCTCTTGCTGTGGAAGTCCGCTGTGGTGGCCCAGCCCGACATGATCGCGGCCTTCGGATAGTACTCGGAGGCGTCGACGAGCTTCTTGGCGCCCGGCACCTTGTCGCGCACGGTGATGTTGAATGGCACCCAGAGTGCGACAGCTGGCACAGAACCCGAGATGAACGACGTCACCGCGTCGGGCATGCGCTGATTGAGCAGCTCGATGTCCTTGCCCGTCATGTTGTTGGCCTTGAGGGCCGTGTCGAGGAAGACGTGCGCGGTCGTGCCTGCCGTCGTCGCAATGCGCTTGCCCTTGAGGTCGGCAAACGATTTGATGCCCTGATCCTCACGCACCCAGAGCTGCGCCGTGGCAAACTCCACGGCATTGGCGAGGAACATCTTGCCCTGACCGCGCGCCGGAAAGTTCGAGATGACGGCGCCGGTCGAGAGAACATCGAGGCTGCCGCCAATCATGGCCTGGAAGATCTCTAGGCCGGTCTGGAACTGCTTGAACTCGGGCTCGAGACCGTGCTTATCGAAGGCGCCGAGATGATCGGCAAGCCACATCTGGCCATCGACTGCCAGTGTGTGCAGGTAGCCTACGCGAATTTTGGTCTTCGCCTGCGCAATCGCGGGCGAGCCCAGGGTCATGACGCTTGCTGTAGCGCCCGCACCTTGCAGAAATGTCCTGCGGTCGACTTTCATGGTTTCCTCCTTCGACGCTCTTGCTTCAAGACTGTCGCTGTTTTGCCTGCTGCGCATATTCTTGCATCACGAGGCCGCGCACGTGCGCGCGAAGCTCACCGAATTCCTTGCTTTCATGCAGTCCCTCACTGCGAGGGTAGCTGAACGGAACTTCGATGATCTCACGAATGCGCGTGGGCCGCGCCGTCATCACGATAATGCGGTTCGAGAGATACACGGCCTCCTCGACGGAGTGCGTGATCAGCATCACCGTCTTGCCTTCCGCCGCGAGCACTTCGAGCAGCAGATCCTGCATGGCCGTACGCGTCTGTGCATCGAGTGCGCCGAATGGCTCGTCCATGAGAAGGAATTGCGGCTTGACGGCATAGGCACGCGCAAGCGCCAGACGCTGGCGCATGCCGCCGGACAACATGCGAGGCCAAGCATCCGCGAAGTCCGACAGGCCCATGAGGCGCATGTAGCGCTGGCATATCTCCTCGCGCTCTTCGGCGCTGGTGCGATTGGCGCGCAGATTGAGGCCGAAGGCGATGTTCTCCTTCACGGAGAGCCAGGGAAAGACGCCATATTCCTGGAAGATGACGCCGCGGTCCGGTCCGGGACCACTGATCGGCTGGCCATCGAGTGTAACTCGGCCGGTCGTCGGCTGCATGAAGCCCGCCACGATGTTCATCATGGTGGTCTTGCCGCAACCCGACGGACCGATGACGGAGACGAACTCGCGATCGTGTATCTGGTAGCTCACATCATCGACAACGTGCATCGCGCCGCCGGCTGGCGTGTCGAAACGCACGGAGACTTGGTCAAAAACAATACGTGGTGATCCGATGCTCACGCGATGCGCTCCTGCCAGGAGACGAAACGGCGTGCGAGCGCGCGAAGGCCGAGATCCATGAAGAGCGCTATGAAGCCGATACAGATGATGCCGACATAGATGATGTCGAGCTGGAAGAACGAACCGGCGTTCTGGATGAGTGCGCCGAGACCCTGCTGAGCGGCAATCAGCTCCGAGGCGACGAGTGTCGCCCAGGCGACGCCGAGTGCCACGCGAAGCGCGGTGAGCATATGCGGCACCGCGAGGGGGATGATGACCTTGCGAAAGATCTCGCCGTCCGTCGCGCCCAGCGTGCGCGCGACGCGCACATAGATCGGGCTTATTTGCGAGATGCCCTCGTACATGACGATGACGCCCGCAAAGAACGAGGCATAGAAAAGGATCACGACCTTCGCGAGTTCGTCGACGCCGAAATAGACGATGACGAGCGGGATGAGCGCGATTGGCGGCAGCGCACGGAAGAAGTTGATCAGCGGGTCGATGAATGTGCGAATCGTTTTGTACCAGCCAAGAATGAAGCCGACTGGAACGGCGAGGGCGATGCCGCACAGCACGCCGAGGAATACTCGCTGCGTGGACATGAGAATGTCCATTGGCAGCCGGCTGCCCATCAATTCCACGAAGCGCACGGCGACGTCGTGCGGGGTCGGCACGAGTGCAGGATTGACAAATCCACTGTGGTGAATTCCGTACCAACCAGCCAGCAGGGCCAGCCAGGGGGCCAGGATGAGTACCGCTCGACGCACGTTTCCTCGAATTTTTCTAGTTCGTTCTG
>JAEYYJ010000163.1 GCA_023430845.1 Pseudomonadota bacterium | reverse complement strand
CACCGATGATCGACAGCCTCCTCGCCGATATCGGCATCGATGGCGCCAATCTCGCGAAGCAAGGCGGTCTCATTCGCGAGGCCTCCGACATGCAGCGCATCGCCAATGACGCCCGCAAGTCAGGCGGTGGTGGTGACGACAAGCCCAAATCCGGAGGCACGACCTAAATGGCGCGAGTCTATGTCTCCTCCGTGATCGACGCCCCGGCCACCAAGGTCTGGGAGAAGATCCGCGACTTCAATGCGCTGCCACGCTGGCATCCTCGCATACGGGAAAGCCGGATCGAGAACGGCGAGCCGTCGGACAAGGTCGGCTGTGTACGCGACTTCCGTCTGCAGAATGGTGATCGTTTGCGCGAGAAGCTCATCGGGCTTTCGGACTACGATATGTTCTGCACGTACACGATCCTCGAGTCGCCGATGCCGCTGAGCGACTACATCGCGACGCTGCGCCTGACGCCGATTAGCGACGGCGACCGCACATTCATCGAATGGACGGCTGAATTCGACTGCGCCGCCGAGGCGGCGGCCGACTTGGTCGACGGCATCGGTAACAACGTCTTCCAGGCCGGCTTCGATGCGCTGAAGCGACAGATGGCAGGCTGATCATGGTCCGCATTGTCGAGAGCACGATCATTGATGCCCCCGTCGAGGCGGTGTGGGCTGTGCTGCGCGACTTCAATGGGCATGATCAGTGGCATCCCGCTGTCGCCGACAGCCATATCGAGCGCGGCTATTCGTCGGACAAGATCGGGTGCGTGCGCCGCTTTCATCTCGTCGACGGCTCGGAGTTGCGCGAGCAGCTGCTCACGCTGTCGGATGCCGACATGGCATTCTCCTACTGCCTCATGGAGACGCCCGTGCCGCTCCTCAACTACGTGGCGCACGTGCGCCTGGCGCCTGTAACAGATGGCGACCGCACGTTCTGGCACTGGCAATGCCGCTTCGACACGCCGGCGGGCCGCGAGACAGAGCTGCGCGACATGGTCGCAAACAACATCTACCGCGCCGGCTTCGATGCCGTGCGCGATCACATGGGGCTTCCCGTCTCGCGGCAGGGGGATAATCGATGATCCAATCCGTCGAAACGCACGCGACACTCGCCGAGGCGCAGCGCGCCATGGGCTCGGATGCCATCTTCATGGCCGGCGGAACGCTGGTCATGCGCGACGTCAATGCTGGTGTCACGGCAACGCGCATCGTGCGCAGCAGCGATCCCGTGCTCGCCGATATCCGCTTGTCGGGCGACGGTGTCACCATCGGTGCGGGCGTTACGATGGCGACCATCGCGGCGCACCGCGATCTCGCGTTTCTTGCGCCCGTTGCGCGCGTGGTCGGTGGGCCGCAGATTCGCAATATGGGCACAGTCGGCGGCAATCTGTTCGCGCCGCATCCCTATGGTGATTTCGCCGTTGCGCTGCTGGCACTCGGCGCGCGCGTCAATCTTGCGGGGCAAAGCGGTGCGCCACGGCCGCTTGCCGATGTCCTGCGCGAGCGTGGTCGCGTAGGTATCGTCGCATCCCTCCATGTGCCGCGGCCACAAGCGCCAGGTGATTTCGATTTTCTCAAAGTGAGCCGCATCAAGCCGAAAGGCGTATCGGTGCTGTCCGTCGCGGCTTGTTTGCCGCGCCAAGCCGGCCGCATTCGCGGCGCGCGCGTGGCATTCGGTGCCATGGGGCCCATGCCACTCCAGGCGACGGCAGTCGAGCGCGTGCTGGAAGGCCAGTCACTGGACGCATCGACGATTGCGCGCGCGGCCCAGGTCGCGGTCGAAGGGTTCGATCCTCCGACGGATGCGCTCGCGACGGCGTGGTATCGGCGCGAGGTCGCGGGCGTGCATCTCAAGCGCCTGCTCGAACGTATGGTGCGCGGCTGATGGCAAAGACCCCCATAGTATTCACCCTGAACGGCTCGGAACGCGCTTCCTTTGCGGAGCCCGGCCAGAACCTGCTCGAATTCCTCCGCCGCGGTGTCGGTGATCTCAGCCCGAAGTACGGCTGTGGTCAGGGTACGTGCGGCGCCTGCACGGCCACGATCGATGGCGAGACGCATCTGTCGTGCTTGACGCTCGCCGAGAGCGTTGCAGGCAAACGCGTGCAGACGGCGGCGGGCTTGGCCGCTGGTGCGTTGCTGCATCCGCTGCAGGAAACATTCATGGAGAACTTCGCGGCGCAGTGCGGCTATTGCACACCGGGGATGTTGGTTTCGGCCAAGGCGCTGCTCGATCGCAATCCGACGCCGACGCGCGAGGATGTGGTCGAGGCGATCTCGGGCAATATCTGCCGCTGCACGGGCTATGAGCCGATCATCGAGGCCATTCTGGCTGCGGCCAAGGGGAGGGCGCGGGCATGACGATGGAATTTCGCAAGGAGTTCTTCGCTGACGAACGCGACGATAATCTGAACGAGATCGGGAAGCCGACGCGGCGCCAGGATATCCTCGGTCACGTCACGGGTCGCTCGCCTTACTTCGATGATCACCTGTTTGACGGCTTGCTGCACATCCGCTGCGTGCGCAGTCCGCACCATCATGCGCGTATCCGGCGTATCGACATCGCCGAAGCGCAGAGTATGCCGGGTGTCGTGCGTGTGCTGGTCGGGCGCGACGTGCCGCGCAATCTTAACACATTGCTCAGCCTTCTCGACTTCGGCATCGACGATGAGCCGCTGCTTGCGGAGACGAAGGTCGCCTACAAGGGCGAGCCGGTCGCCGCTGTGATCGCCGAGACGGAGGCGCAGGCGCGCGCCGCCGTCGCGAAGGTTCGCGTCGATTGGGATGTGCGGCCGCATGTGCTCGACGTCGAAGAGGCGATCAAGCCGGGCGCACCCGTCGTTTGCGAGGTCTATCCAGGCAATAAGTTCATCTACCACGGCAAGTACGACCATCAGAAGCTGCGCTACGGCGATGTCGAGGCAGCATTCTCGCGCGCTGATCACATCGTCGAAGGGCGCTATCAGATGTCGCCCATCGAGCAGGCGCCGATCGAGACCTGCGGCGCCATCGCGGCGCCTGAAACGAATGATCGCTACGTCTGCTACACCTCGACACAGGCGCTGTTCTTCTCGCTCGGCACGGCAGCGAAGCTGCTGACGATGCCGTCGAACCGTCTGCACTTCGTCGGCGGTACGGTCGGTGGCGGATTTGGCGGCAAGGTCGATAGCCTGCATGAGCCGCTGGCCATTCTTGGAGCCACGCTGACCGGGCGTCCATGCAAGTTCGCCTGGGATCGCGAGGAGGAAATGCAGGTCGGCGCGCCGCGCGGCGCCGAGCGCTGGTACATCAAGGATGGCGTGACGCGGGACGGGCGCATCGTCGCCCGCAAGTTTACCGGCTACTTCGATAGCGGTGCCTACACACGGCTCTCGTCCTACGCGATCATCAAGGGCGTCGGCCATCTGCCAGGGCCGTACACGATCCCAAATGTCTACGCCGACGTCTACTGCGTCTATACCAACCGGACGCCCGCGACGGCTATGCGCGGCTTCGGCATCACCGGTGTCGATTTCGCGATCGAAGCGCATATGGACAAGGTCGCGGAGGCCGTCGGTATGAATCCGATCGATCTGCGCATTCTGAATGCCTACCGCGACGGCGATATGAAAGCGCATCGCCGCGAAGCGAAGAACACGGCGCTCATCGAATGCTGTCAGGTGGTCGCCGAGAAGGCCGGCATCGGTCTTCAGGCCAATTCGCGCGCCGCATCATCGCTGCGTGATGGTGGCGGCGAGCGCGGCCGACTGCCGGCGCACACGGCCACCGATCAGAAGGGTACAGTGAGCGGTATCGATACGGGTGGTTATGCGCGCAAAGGCGGCGCGTCCGGACGGCCCGCTCAGCCCATCCAAATGCCCGGATATACGATGCCGGCCGCTGCGGGTTCGACGCGGCCGCCTGTGCCATCACCTGCGAGACCGGCCGCCGCCGCGTCTTCGCAGTCGACTGCGCCGCCGCCTCCGCCAGCGGATTCTGCCAATACAGGAGATCGTCCGCGTCAGGGCGCGATGCGCTTCTCTTCCATTTCCGGCCTCAGGAGGCGCTGATGGGCCTGCATCGCGGCCGCGGTTTTGCGGCAATCAACTATCCAATCGGCATGAACCTTGGTGGTGACCCGTCCCAGGCGCTCGTGCACTCCAACCCCGACGGCAAGTTCACCGTCGCGCTTTCTTCGATCGATCTCGGTCAGGGCATGAAGTCCGTCACCCGCCAGATCGCGGCGGAGACGCTCGGCGTGCCTGTTGCCGATGTCTACGTCGACACAGCTGACAGCGACACTGGCCCGCACTGCATGGGCTCATTCGCCTCGCGCGGAACGCATCGTGTCGGCAACGCCGTGATCCAGGCCGCTCAGGAAGCGCGCGCCGTCATGCTCGAAGCGGCCGCCGAGGAACTGGAGGTCAATGCTGCCGATCTCGTGACGGACGGCCAGGGCAACATTCATGTCAACGGCGCGCCATCGAGATCGATCACGACCATGGCCGCTTGCCAAGCAGCGCAGTTCAAGCAGGGCCGTACGGTGTCGGGGCGCGGCATTTTCCTCATCCCGCTGTCGGAGGTCGATGCCGATACCGGTGAGATGACGCCAGTGTCCTGTTTTGCGCATGCGGCACTGCTCGTTGAGATTGATGTCGATGACGAGACCGGTGAAGTGACGGTGCGCGACATGCAGTCGGCCTATGAGCTAGGTCGCGCGCTCAATCCGAAACTCGTCGAGCAGCAGCTCGTCGGCGGTGCCTGGATGGGCATGAGCCATGCGCTCTGGGAAACGACCGAGCCCTACTATCCTGACCGCAGTCATGGCCCTGTCGACTTCAATCACTACCTGATGCCGGGACCTGGCGACATCTCTCCGCATCATATCTCCGTGCTTGAGCGTCCGGCGCCGGACGGGCCGTACGGTGGGAAGGGGCCCGGCGAGATGTGCGCCAACCCAGTGCTGCCGGCAGTCGCGAATGCCGTCTACGATGCCGTCGGTGTGCGCATCGACGAGCTGCCGATCACGCCGGAGAAGATCCTCCGCGGTATTCGCGCGAATGGCGGTGTGAAGCCGCGGCAACGGCTCGCGCGGGGAGCGCAATAACGAATGCCGGTCCGCCGCTCCATTCTCGGCATCGACGGCCCGCAGCCGCTGGCGCGCTCGCTGCGCGATGCGCAGTACATTGCCGACGAAGGGTTGGCGACCGCCGCGTATCTCGCGCTTGCCCTCGGCAAGCCGCTGTTGCTCGAGGGCTCTCCCGGAGTCGGCAAGACGGAAGCGGCGAAGGCGATTGCTTCCGTGATGGGGCGCGAACTGGTGCGCCTGCAGTGCTACGAAGGCATCGATGCCTCGGCCGCGATGTACGAGTGGAACTTTCCGCGCCAGATGCTCGCCATCCGTCAGGCGGGCTCCGACTACGTCAATCTCTACGCCGATGAGTATCTCGTCGCGCGGCCGATGCTGCTGGCGCTTCAGACGCCGCGGGATCGCATCCTGCTGATCGACGAGCTCGACCGCTCCGACCACGAATTCGAGGCCTTCCTGCTCGAGTTCCTCTCCGATTTCTCGATTTCGATCCCCGAGCGAGGAACGATCCGCGCAGCCGAGCCGCCGATTGTCGTCATCACGTCGAACCGAACACGCGAGCTGCACGAAGCACTTCGGCGACGGTGCGTCTATCACTGGATCGGCTATCCGGATCCTGCGCTCGAAGCCGAGATCGTGATGATGAGGTCCAGCATTGTCGCGCGCGATACCGCCCATCGCGTGGTTGCGGCCGTCGGGCGTCTGCGCACCGAGCCGCTTGCGAAGCCGCCCGGGGTTGCCGAGACTGTCGAGTGGGCCGAGGCCGCGACCATACTCAATGAGCAGGGCGTGCCCTGGCCGAGCGCATTCGCGCGTGCCATCGGTGTGGTGTTGAAGGATCAGGATGATCTGACCTATGTCGCGCCGAACATCGACAGGCTGATCATGGGAAGCGCCGCATGACGCTCCCGCGCCCGCTTACGCCATTCCTCAGTTTTGCGCAGGCCTTGCGGGCCGCAGCCTTCCTGGCCGCGCCGGAGCAGACGCAGTCGTTCATTGCGGCCGTCGGGCTCATTGGGCCGAGAAGCTTTGCGGATGTCCGGCGCGCGGCTCATGCCACATTTGGGCCGTCGCCGGAGCGGCGCGATGAGTTCGATGCGCTGTTCGACGAGATCTTCCTTGGCCGCGTTCTCACAGCGCCCGCGCCGGGTGACCCCGAGGACATGCCGAATGCCTTCGATGCCGGCGCGTTCGAGCCCATTCTCGCTCCCGAGGATGAACAGCCATC
>JAEYYJ010000430.1 GCA_023430845.1 Pseudomonadota bacterium | reverse complement strand
TCCGGCGGTGCGAGAGGCCTATCTCGGCACGGCCGGGTGAGATTCAAGAGAGGCAGTGCCTTATGCTCGACGTCCAGGATATCGTCACGGCCTACGGCAAGATCGAAGCGCTGAAGGGCGTCACGCTAAACGCCGCGGAAGGGCGTATCACGTGCCTGCTTGGTCCCAACGGCGCGGGCAAGACGACGCTCATGTACTCGGTTGCGGGCGTGCTGAAGCCGCGTCGCGGCACGATCAAACTCGCTGGCGATGACATCACCGGGCAGTCGCCCGCGGCCATCGTTGCGCGCGGGCTCGCGCTCGTCCCGGAGAACCGCCTCGTCTTTCCGCAGATGTCCGTTGCCGAAAATCTCGATGCCGGCGCCTACCAGCGTCGCGACAGCGCTGAAGTCGCTGTCGACATCGAGCGCATGTACACGCGCTTCCCACGTCTCAAGGAGCGCCGCGCGCAGCTCGCCGGGACACTATCGGGCGGTGAGCAGCAGATGCTCGCCGTCGCGCGGGCGCTGATGAGCCGGCCACGCATCCTCCTCATGGACGAGCCGTCACTCGGCCTCGCGCCGCTGATCGTCGAGGAGATCTTCCGCATTGTCGGCGAGCTCAACAAGGATGGCGTGACGATCTTCCTCGTCGAGCAGAATGTGCATATGGCGCTGAAAGTCGCGCATCACTTCTACCTCATGGAACAGGGGCGCGTGACGTTCTCCGGCGAACCCGGCAAGCTTGCTGAGGATGAGGTCATCCAGCGCGCCTACCTCGGCACCAGCCGCGAGAAGAGATGACATGGCGGCGGTCGACCTCGCCCAGAACACGCTCGATGGGTTGATGATCGGCTCCTCCTACGCGCTGCTCGCGATCGGCTTCACCTTGATCTTCGGCGTCATGCGGCGGCTGAACCTCGCCTATGGGCCAACAATCATGGCCGGCGTGTATCTCGGCACCGCCGCGTTCATTTCACACGGCGCGCCGATCCTTGTCGTTCTTGCCATTGTGGTGCTCGGCACTGCGATCGTCGGCCTCTATGTCGAGCGACTATGCTTCCGCCCGTTCGGCGAGGCTGCGCGTACGGCATCCATGGTTGCGAGCTTCGCGCTTTGGATGCAGATCGAGGAAGCGGCGATGCACGTGCTGCCGCGACACATGAACCCCTTCCCGCCGCTCGTTACGGCACCTCCGCTCGAAATCGGCCCGCTACTGCTTCGTGCGGACCATCTCGTCATGCTCGCCGCGACGCTGCTGATCGCCAGTGCCGTCACATACATTCTCGCGCGCACGAAGCTCGGCCTCGCCATCCGCGCGGTGATCGATCAGCCGCGCGCGGCGGCAATCGTCGGCATTCATGTCCAGCGCGTGATGATGCTGACGTTCGTGCTCGCCTCGGCCATCGGCGGCCTCGCCGGGTTTCTCATTGCCGCGACGGATGCGCAGGTGACGGCCATGATCGGCATGTGGGCAACGACCAAGGGTCTCGTCGCAATGATGCTCGGCGGCCTCGGATCGGTGAAGGGCGCCATTGCCGGCGGGCTGCTGCTCGGCGTGCTCGAAGCGCACGCGCAATGGTTCCTCGGTCCACAGGTGCGCGACATGGTTGCCTGGGGCCTGCTTTTCGTGATCCTCGCCTTCTGGCCCGGCGGCCTGATGGGTGCGAAGGCCCTCGACCGCACGATGGCGGTCGGCCGACGGGTCTGATCGGCGGAGGTCGGTCGATGGACAGCTATCTGATCACGATCCTCAGCAATATCGGGATGGTCTCCTTCGTCGCTCTGTCGGCCTACATCCTGTTGCTTTCAGGCCAGATCTCGTTCGGTCAGCAGGCCTACTTCGGCATTGGTGCCTATACCGCCGGCATCGCGACGGTCATGTGGCAGTGGCCGTTCGCAGGCGCGCTCGCCCTGGGCGCTGTGACCGCAGGCGCCGCGGCGGGCCTCGTCGGCCTCGCGACACTCCGCCTGAGCGGCATCTATTTTGCCATGGCGACGCTCGCTTTTGCCGAGATCATGCGCATCGCCGCCGAACTCTTCGTCTATCGTCGCGACATCGGCGGCGTCGAGAGCGGACCGGATGGCGTCGATGGCTTCCGTGACATCCGCTATTTCTTCGTCAACGATGTTTCGCCGCTCGAAACGTGCCTGATCGTCTACGCGCTGCTCGCAGCGGTGCTCGCCATCCTGTGCATCATCGAGCGCACGCGCGCCGGCCGCATGCTGCGCCAGATCGGCGAAGATCCATTGCTGGCGGAAGTTCACGGCATCAACGTCATGCGCGTGCGCATGATCGCGGCGGTCTCGGCAGGAGCCGTCGCCGGGCTCGGCGGCGGCCTTTATGCGCACCTCATGACGTATGTCGAGCCGAAGAGCTTCGACATCATGCTCGGGGTTCACGCACTCGCATACGGCCTGATCGGCGGCCTCGGGACGGCTTTCGGTCCGCTGCTCGGCGTGCTCATCGATATCGGGCTGCTCGAATCGACGCGGATCTTCCGCGGCTATCGCATGATCGTGTTCGGTGGGCTCGTTGCAGTGCTGCTGATCGTGCGTCCGCGCGGCCTCCTCGACGAGGTCGCCGTCAGCCGCTTCCAGCGAGCCTTGCGGAGGCGACGTCATGCTGAAGATTGACGGCCTCAAGGTCCGCTTCGACGGCGTCGAGGCCCTGGCCGGTCTCACCATCAGCATTCCGGCAGGCACGCGCATCGGCGTGCTCGGACCGAATGGTTCGGGCAAGACCACGCTCTTCAATGCCATCTCCGGACTCGTCGCGATTGCAGGCGGTAGCATCCGTCTCGACGGGCGGGCGATCTCGGGTCTGGCACCACATCGGATCGCCGCCGCCGGCGTCGCGCGCACCTTCCAGAGCGTGCGCCTTTTTCATCGTCTGAGCGTGCTCGACAATGTTTTGCCGGCTGCGGGCGCGGCCGCGATAACCTCCCACGATGCGCGCGAGGCCGCGCTCGCCGCTCTCGATATCGCCGGTCTCAGCGCGCGGCGCGATGCCCTTGCCGGCGACCTCGGCTTCTACGACCAGCGCCGCCTCGAGATTGCACGCGCCGTCGCACAACGACCGAGGCTCCTGCTTGCCGACGAGCCGACAGGCGGCCTGTCACAAGCTGAGTCCGATCAGGTGGTGGCACTAATCGGTCGTGCATTTGGCCCCGATACGGCAATCCTGCTCATCGAGCACCAGGTCGCGGCCGTCGAGGCCCTCTGCCCGCGTTCCCTTCTGCTCGCCGAAGGGCGCGTCGTCGCGGACGCAGCGACAAGCGACATGCGCCGCGACCGGAGCCTTGCCGACCTGTATTTCGGAACACGGCTGACGCATTAGGGCAACAACTCCGGCAGAAAATGCATCAGACCTTCCGCAAAGAGGCCGATATTCTCGCGGCATGAATAAGTGTTCATCGCGAATATTGGGCCTGCACTTGCAACTAATCACACAAACGACGAGTTTCTGCCTTACGCCGGGTTAATCTTGGACAAGTTCGGAGGACATTCGGATGTTCAGAACTCTCGCATTGTCGGCGGTGGCCGCTGCGGGGCTCATGCTCATGCCCGGGCAGGCGACCACAACGAATGCGGCGCCATCAATTGCACCGAAAATTGCTACGCCAGAGAGTGCGGTGGAGCAGGTGAGGCGGCGCGGCGGCCGCGGTTTCCGTGGGGGCCGTAGCTTCCGTGGGCACAGCTTCAGGGGTGGCCGTAGCTTCCGAGGTAGCCGCAGCGTGCGTCGCGGTGGCTTCTATGGCGGACGCCGATTCAGCAGCCGCCGCTACTACGGCGGCCGCAGCTATCGCCGTCATTGGGCCCACTACGGCGGGCGACGCCACCGCCATCGCGGTTGGCGCCGCAGCGTCATCATTGGTGCCGGGATTCCGTTCTTCTACGGCGGCGGCTACTACTATGGCAGCAGCTGCCGGTATTACTATCGCAAGTGGCAGCGCACCGGCAGCCGGTACTGGCGCAATCGCTACTAC
>JAEYYJ010000427.1 GCA_023430845.1 Pseudomonadota bacterium | reverse complement strand
CGGGCACGCGCCGTCTGCCCGAAGGCCACCATGACGGCACTGCGCTGCTCGTTGACGTCGAAGGAGATGCCCGCCTCGGCCAACGCGGCCGTGATGCGCGAGACGTCTTGCGCGGACAGACCCGTGTAGATGGGCTGCATCGCGGGACGGCCCAGATGCATGGCAGCCGTCGCGACTGCGGCCATAACGGAGAGGCCGACCAGCCCGAGGAGTACGAGACGGCGCGCGCCGAGCGCCATGAGGCTCGTCATGAGCCGGGAGAGTTGATCGCTGCTTGGCATCACCACACTTGCGCAAAAGGGATGGCTTAAGGGCTAACCATCGACCAGGAACCTTGCGCGAAGTTGTCGAAGTGAACGCCTGGAGTTATGCGGCGTGATCGGCGTTGCCATATGGCATGGTGGCCGGACGCCGCTACCGGCATCGGAGCGTGATTGAAACGTCCGTCAAAAACGAAAACGCGCGGGCTCCGGTGATCGGAGCCCGCGCGCCTTCAGGTCGCTTAGCGGAAGAGCGAGAGGATGCTCTGGCCGTTGCTGTTGGCGATCGACAGCGCCTGGATGCCGAGCTGCTGCTGAACCTGCAGCGCCTGGAGGCGGGTCGACTCGGCGTTCATGTCGGCATCGACGAGCGTCGAGATCGAGCGGTCGAGGGCGTCCATGAGGTTGCCCACGAAATCCTTCTGGATGTCGATGCGCTTCTTCGTGGAGCCCATGATCGTCGCGGCGGCCGTCATCTCGGTCAGCGCGGCGTCGACGGCCTGGATGTAGTCGTCCATGTCGTCGTCGGAGGCGCTCGTGATGTCGATCTCGGCGGTCGTTGCCGTGGCGGGATCGTAGTTCACAAGAACAATGGTGCCGGCGGTGCCAGTACCATCAGCAATCGAGCCGCGGGCAACACCGTCCGTATCGGCATCAGCGCGCGACAGACGGGCCGACCCAAGGATGCCAAGCTCAAAGGGATCTGCACTGCCGCTGTCGTTGGCTGCGCCAGCCGTACCATCCGTGTTGGCGTTGAGCAGGAAGAAGCTCTCGACGTCAACAGCCATGGTACCGACCGCGACCTGCGCACCGTTCGCACCCGTGCTACGAGCGAACGACGAGACGATCGTCTCCTCGGCGTTGTACGACGCACCCTCGAGGTCAACAGCCAGCCAGCTCTCACCCGCGATCGAAGCGGACTGGGCGATGGTACGGAGCTGGTTCTGCAGTTCGTCGATTTCCGTCTGGACGTCGGCCTTGTTGACGCCCGGCTGACGCGCGGCGACGAGCAGCTTGCCCATCTCCTTCACGACTTCGATCGCGGCGTTCATGCCGGTGTAAGCGGTGTCCATCATCGCCGCGCCAATTCCCAGCGCGTCGTTGACCGCAGAGAGCGACTTGTTGTCGGCGCGCATGGAGGTCGCCATGGACCAGTAAGCAGCGCTGTCCTCAGCCGTCGCAACGCGAAGGCCGGTCGAGATCCGGTTCTGCGTCGTCGTCAGGTTCTTGTTGATGCTGTTGAGGCTCTGCAGCGCGGTCTGCGCGGCGAAGTTGGTATTGATGCTGTTGGCCATTCGTATGCCCCGTAAGGAGATGTACTGTTTGGGACATACCGGATCGTCCGGTATAGCAGGTCGGCATCATGCCCCCGGTGTACATCCCATTGGGATGCCCCCCCCGGCCCGCTATGAAAACCACTTGTATCGTCTATGTACTAAACCCCAGTTAACTTTGTTCGCTCAATTAGCCAATCCCTATCTGCGCCCCATTAGGAATTTTTTCGCCCTGCTAGCCGAAAGAGCGCACGAGCCCGCCGACGAGCAGATTCCAGCCGTCGATCAGCACGAAGAACAGGATCTTGAACGGCAGCGAGATCGCCGTCGGCGGCAACATCATCATGCCCATGGACATCACGAGCGTCGCCACGATCAGGTCGATGACGAGGAACGGCAGGATGATCAGAAAGCCGATCTCAAATCCGCGCCTCAGCTCCGAGATCATGAAGGCCGGCACCAGCACACGCATGTCGACTTCCACGGGTGCACCTGATGCGTCGGGCGTCGCCGGCGGCGTGCGACTGTTCGAGATGCTCTCGAAGAGCTGAATGTCCTTCTCGCGTACGTTCGCCTGCATGAATTCGCGCAGCGGCCGCGTCATGCGCTGATAGGCCTCGCGCTCGTTGATCCGATTCTCCATCAAGGGCTGCACGCCTTCCGTCCACATGCGGTCGAAGACCGGTGCCATGACAAAAAACGTCATGAACAGCGCGAGGCTTATCAGGACGATGTTCGACGGCGTGGACGGCAGGCCGATGCCTGAGCGCAGAAACGACAGCGCAATGATGAAGCGCGTGAAGCAGGTGACCGTGACAAGAAGGCCCGGCGCGATCGACAGCACCGAGAGGAGTGCGATGAGCTGGAGAATGCGGGCGCTCGTCGAGCCCTGGCCTTCGGGTATCAAATCCTGAAGGTTGATGGTCTGCGCCAATGCCGCGCCCGGCAGCAGCAACAGCACCAGCGTCACGATGACCGCAAGGCGCCTCCTCATTCGACCACCAGCGAGCGCAGAATGACGCTGCGGGCGCGCCCCTTGCTGCGCAGACGAACAATCTCCTGGATATCCTCGCGCAGATACTCGACGCCTGCGGCACTCTCCACATGGACGAGCGGAACCGTCCGCATGAAGCTCATGATGTCCTCGGTCATGGACTTGAGCAGCACGCCATCATCCGGCGTACTCGGGCCTTCGAGAATCACGCCGAGCTCGAGGCGCGCCCAGCTCCGCTGCGGGCCGGAAAGCGTGACGAGTATCGGATCGAGGTTCGCTATCTGGACTTTGTTGCCCTCGGCGGCACCTTTCGATGCGCCCGCGCCATCATCCTTCTTCCCCTTACCTCCGACGATCTGCAGATCGCCATGGCTTGCTGCAGCATCGTTCGATACGCCCGCATTCATGAGCATCAGGCTGAAGCCTGCGCCGGAGCCCGCGCCAATGACGGCAAGCAGCACCAGCGCGATGATGAAAGCACCCTTGCCACCGCCACCCGCAGCCTTGCCTTCCGCTTCCTCAGCCATGTGCGCTCTCTATTCCCATGGTCAGAAGGGGCTGAACTGGTCGATGAGCTGGTGTCCCCAGGCCGGCTGCTGAACCTCCATCGAGCGGCCGCGACCGCCGTAGGATATGCGCGCCTCTGCGATGCGCTCGTAGGGAATCGTGTTGTCGGCCCGGATGTCACCGATGTTCACGACACCGGTGAACGTCAGCACGCGCAGCTCGAAGTTGACGCGCACCTCCTGCGATCCCTGGATGAGCAGATTGCCGTTCGGGAGAACGTCCGTCACCACGGCGGCGAGCCGCAGATCGATGCTTTCCGAGCGTTCGATCTCGCCCTTGCCATCCGAGGCGGTGTTGGACTTGAGCGCCGAATTGACCGCCGCCTTGCCTTCCGTCTTGAAACCGAAGGTATCGATGCCATGCGACCAGTCGAGCCCCAGACCATGTGCCGAATCACGCGTGCGCTTGGACCGGTTGTCCATGATCGCACGGTCTTTCATGGAGATGTTGACCGTCAGAATATCGCCCATGCGACGCGCGCGGCGATCACGGAAGAGATCGGCGCCACGTGGCGTCCAGAGCGATGTGCTGTTGCTGCCAGCAGGCTTCTGGAAGGCTGCGCGATGCATGTGATCGTACGTCGCCGGCGTCACCGGCTTCTGCTCGATGCCTGCGCCGACGGGGCTCAGCAGCGGCTCCTTGTTGATCGCATCGAGCTTCGCCGAGCATCCGACGCCGACAGTCGCAACCAGTGCGAGCAGCCCAACACGCGACCGCCAGAGCGCAAGGGTGGCCTTGTGCATCCGCGTGGAAATTCTCAGTTCGCCGGAAAGTTCGCTCACGAGCCGCCTCCGGGATCGTTCTTGCGCGACGCCCCCATGAGGATCATAGCGAGACGCGCTGCCCTGTCGGACGGCATGTCATTGAGGATCTGGCTGGCAACACGAGGCGTCAGCTTGCTCAGGATGGCCGCGGCCGTGCTCTCTTCTATCTTCGCAAGCTGTTCGGAAGCTGCGTCGGGGCGCATACCCGAATAGATCGACACGAGCTGGTCGCTGGTGCGGCTGGCGAAATCCTCGCGCCGGGCAACCCACTCCTTGAGCTCGGCGATCCGCGCCTCGATCTTGACCATGCGCTCATCGAGAGCGCGGCTCAGCGCCTCGATCTCCGCCGTCTGGAATGCGTAGCGCGCCTCGCGTGCCGGCTCGAGGACGGCGCGGCAGTACTGCTCCGCGACGGTCAGCGACTTGTCCGGCTCGCGCTTCGCCGGCGA
>JAEYYJ010000403.1 GCA_023430845.1 Pseudomonadota bacterium | reverse complement strand
GTGCTTTCTCGGCCTCGGCGAGCCGGCTGCCGATCAAGGTGAAGATATCGCCCCATTCCTCGCGCTTTTCAGCAGTTTCGCCCGTCTTTGCAGCGGGCCGCGACGGAAGCGCCACCAGCCCCTCGATAAAGCGCTTCTGCGCTTCGGCGGCCTCCACTTCCGCTGCGATGAGCCCGCGCTCGTCCTGCAGCTTCTCGATGGCTTCCTCGAGCCTGCGCCGCTCGCTCTTGCTGACCGCAGGATCGAGACGGGGGATCTCGACGCGGCGCGTGTCGACGGAGCCGATATCGAGGCGGCCGGTGCTGCGGCCCTCGATCCTGATCGAACCTTCAATGGCCTGCGCGGGCAGATCCTTGAAGACAATGACATGCTCGCCCGGCTCGATCTTGAGCTGTGCCGCGCGCGTCACCTCGGCACCCCGCGAGAAGACGGTCACAGCCGTGATCGTCGACGTTCCCGCTATATCCGCTGCTGCGAGCGGTGTGGTCGTGAGCGCGATGACGGCCGCCATCAGCGCCAGCCACCGAACATCGGTACGCATTACCAGGTCTCCAGTGCGCAGATTCCGGTCGCCAGGCATTCTCAGACGACCGGGCAAGCGCCGCCGTCTATGTTGATCGCGGTGCCTGTGATGTAGCTGCCGGCGTCGGAAGCGAGGAACAGCACCATGTTGGCGAATTCCTCCGCCGTGCCGACGCGTCCGAGCGGTATGTCCTTGCCCATTTCCTCGTAGTAGGCCGCGAGGCTGCGGCCCTTGTTCTCGTGCGCGTGGCGCTGCACCCACTGATCGCTCTCGATGCGCCCGACGAGGACAGCATTGACGAGAACATTGTGAGGCGCGCCCTCACCCGCGAGGACTTTGGTAAGGGCCATGCCGGCCGCGCGCGAAACGGCGGTCGGTGCGCGCCCGCCCGCAGGTGCTTTGGCACTCGTATTGAGAACGTTGATGACGCGGCCGTAACTCCGTTCCTTCATGCCAGGGAAGGCGAGGCGGCAGAGCCGGATGGCGGCGAAGAGCTTGAGGTCGAGATCGGCCTGCCAGACTTCGTCCGTGATGGTTTCGAACTGGCCCGTCTTTGAGGTGCCGGCATTGTTCACCAGTACGTCGAGGCCCCCGAGGGCCTTCTCGGCCTCGGCAAAGACGCGCGCGCAATCCTCAGCTTTGCTCACGTCGCCGGCGATGGTAACGACCTTGCCGCTCCCGAGCTTGGCCAGCTCCGCCTTGGCGGCGTCCAGGCTCTGCTGATTGCGGGCGGCGATGGCCACGTTGGCGCCCGCCCCTATGAAGGCCTTGGCGATGGCGAGCCCGATGCCTTTGCTGGCCCCTGTAATGAGCGCATTCCGGCCGGTCATTTTGAGCTGCACGGCTGTTTCTCTCCCCGTAAGTCCCTGATCTGCTGGGGCCGAACACTACGCTGGGGCGTCAAGTAAAGGAAGCGGCCTTGTCACGCGCGATCGGAACGCCGACATGGAGAACAAACGCCGAATTGTTGCCGCCTATCCCGTGCTATAAGGCCCTGTCATGTCAGCGAATCAGGTGAAAATGAGTGGGTTCCCGGCCGAGGACGACGACGAGCCGCCGTTCGACCTCCCCATGGCGCCGAATGCGTCCCCGCCGAGGTCTGAGGCCCCGGCACGGTTGAGCGTTTCGGAGCGTGCGGCTGCGCAGGCGGCGGTTCCGTATCTCGATGGGCTCAATCCGGAGCAGCGCCGCGCCGTCGAGGTGACCGAGGGGCCGGTTCTAGTGCTCGCGGGGGCTGGCGTCGGCAAAACGCGGGTGCTTACAACTCGTATTGCGCACATCCTGGCGAGCCGGAAGGCCTTTCCCTCGCAGGTTCTCGCCGTGACCTTCACCAACAAGGCGGCGCGCGAAATGAAGGAGCGCATCGGCACGCTCATCGGTGGCGCTGTCGAGGGCATGCCGTGGCTCGGCACGTTCCATGCGATCGGCGTAAAGATACTGCGCCGTCATGCCGAGCTCGTCGGGCTCAAGGACGGCTTCACGATCCTCGACGTCGACGACCAGATCCGTCTCATCAAGCAGGTCATCGAGGCCGAGGGGCTCGACAAAGACCGCTGGCCGGCGCGTCAGCTCGCCGCGATGATCGACAACTGGAAAAACAAGGGACTGACGCCGGACAAAGTCAGCACAGGCGATGCGCAGGCTTTTGCCGGGATCGGCGCGAAGCTCTACGCGGCTTATCAGCAGCGTCTCAAGGAGCTCAACGCCGTCGATTTCGGCGACCTGCTGCTCGAAACACTGAGGCTATTCCGCGAGCATAAGGATGTGC
This sequence comes from Pseudomonadota bacterium, assembly GCA_023430845.1. Classification (GTDB taxonomy): domain Bacteria; phylum Pseudomonadota; class Alphaproteobacteria; order Rhizobiales; family Hyphomicrobiaceae. The sequence goes on along the minus strand of JAEYYJ010000403.1, from coordinate 631 downwards.
TCGCCGACTATCAGCGCCGTTTTCGTTACATCCTGGTCGACGAGTACCAGGATACCAACGTCGTCCAGTACCAGTGGCTGCGGTTGATCGCGCAGGTGAAGGACGGACAGCCGAACCTCTGCTGCGTCGGCGACGACGATCAGTCGATCTACGGCTGGCGCGGTGCCGAGGTCGACAACATCCTCCGCTTCGAGAAGGATTTTCCAGGCGCCGTCGTCATTCGCCTCGAGCGCAACTACCGCTCGACGGGCCATATTCTTGGCGCCGCAGCGGGGCTCATCGCGCACAATACCGGCCGCCTCGGCAAGACGCTCTTCACGGATGATGCGCCCGGCGAGAAGGTGTCTATTCTCGGCGTATGGGACGACGAGGAGGAAGCGCGCGCGATCGGCGAAGAGATCGAGCGCCTGGTCAAGCGCGGGCACCGGCTCAATGAAGTCGCGATCCTCGTGCGCGCGTCGTTCCAGATGCGCGTGTTCGAAGATCGCTTCATTACGCTCGGCCTGCCCTATCGCGTGATCGGGGGCCCGCGCTTCTATGAGCGCCAGGAAATCAAGGATGCGATCGCGTATCTCGAAGTCACGCACAATCCATCCAACGATCTGAAGTTCGAGCGCATCGTCAATGTGCC
>JAEYYJ010000387.1 GCA_023430845.1 Pseudomonadota bacterium | reverse complement strand
GCGTCGTCGTGGAAGTGTTGAGCCGCATCCCAACCGCCCTCCGTCGGATAAAGCAGCAGCCCGCGGAATTCGAGGCCGCCTGTGTCGCGCACGATGCGGGCGAGATCGACAGCCTCATTCGGCGTTTCGACGCCGGCGCGCTTGCGGCCGGTGTCGCACTCGATCATGACGCCGATCGGCGCATTCGCTGCGGCGGCCGCCTCCGCATAAGCCGCGAGCGTAACCGGATTGTCCGCGCAGATGGTCACGTCGGCGCGCTTTCGTAGCGCCGCCAGCCGACCGGATCGCGCTGCTCCAATGAGATTGTAGCTGACCAGGATATTTTCGATGCCTGCGTCGGCCATGATCTCGGCCTCGCCGAGTTTCTGGCAGGTAACCCCGCTGGCGCCTGCAGCAATCTGCATTTTGGCGAGCACGGGGCTTTTATGGGTCTTAATGTGCGGTCGATTGGCGACGCTAGCAGCCTCGCAAACGCCTTGCACGCGCCCTATATTTTTATCGACGCGGTCGAGGTCGATCACCACGGCTGGCGTGCCGAACTCGCGTGAGATCTGCTCTTTGAGTAGGTCGAGGCTCATGGGTCCGATCCTGCGTCAGCGAATGGTTTCGCCGGGGGCGTAGGTGGCAAGGGCAAGCGCATGAACGCGCCCCTTGAGCTCGTCGGCCAGCGCGTCGTTCACCAGACGGTGCCGTGCGACGCGGGTCTTGCCGGTAAAAGCGGGCGACACGATCAGCACACGATAGTGGCTCTCCCCGGTGCCGGGCGAGTTGCGATGCCCCGCGTGCAGGTGAGATTCGTTGATGACGTCGAGGCGGGACGGCTCGAACGCGATCATGAGTTTCTCGCGAATTCTCTGGTCGGCGGACATTCTGACGACTGTTGCCCCTTCGGCGACTTGGATCCGGCGTACCCGCCAGGATGCCTCAAGTCGGGCGCGTTCTGCGAGTACAAATGTTAAGCGGAGATCAAATATAATGGATACGGATAAAAGGCGAGTACCTGGGCTGGGATTTTCGCTGCGAGACAATGTCCAGCCCGCTGTAGTAAATGGTCCGAAAAGTTTTGGCCCGCTGACAATCCGTCCAGACCCTCAAACATGCCGCTGTTAAAACCCCTACTGCTCAATCTTGGCCAGCACGACACCGTGTCCGAGGAAGAGGCAGCGCTTCTGGCGTCGGCGATTACGAAACATGCGACCTTCGCAACGGGCGACGACATCGTGACCGTCGGGTCGCGGCCTGCCCACAGCAGCCTGATGGTCGACGGCTTCGCGGCCCGCTACAAAATGCTGTCGGATGGTGGGCGGCAGATCACGGCGCTCCATGTCGCCGGTGATTTCGTCGATCTTCATGCATTTTTGCTGAAAACCATGGATCACGGCATCGTGGCGCTGTCGCCTTGTCATGTCGCATTCGCCGAGCACAGTAATCTCAAGATGATCACCGAGAAAGCACCGCATCTCGCGCGGCTCCTCTGGCTCGATACACTCGTGGACGGCGCCATTCACCGCGAATGGATTGTCGCCATGGGACGCCGTTCGCGGAAGTCGCAGCTCGCGCATCTGATCTGTGAGCTTTATGTGCGCCTACGCGGTGTACAACGCACGGTCGACTGGAGTTTTCACTTTCCGCTGTCGCAAGCTGAAATGGCGGATGTGCTTGGTTTGTCGGTCGTTCACATGAACCGGGTAATTCAGGGCCTTCGGCGCGAGGGCTTGATAAGTTGGACGCACCACACGATTTCCATACTGGACTGGGCGCGCCTCCAGGTGGTCGCGGAGTTCGATCCAACCTATCTCAGCATGGTGCGCGAGCCGCGATAGATGGCATCGCCTGCGACTCGGGTGGCATAGCAGCAACGCATTCCCGTGGTCTCCGGGTGACCGCTTGTGCGCTGCGGTCGCGGTGGATCATAATGCGATGAAGATGAAGCTCGAATCGAAATACTTCGACCAGATCAGGGTCAAGCCTTCCGCGCCACGCGAGGCCGAGGAGTCTACCCATGTGTGCCAATGGAAGGGCTGCAGGGCGGCCGGCGCGCACAAGGCGCCCATGGGCCGCGGTCGCGAGAACGAATACTACCACTTCTGCCTGGATCACGTCCGGCAGTTCAACGCGTCATACAATTACTTCGCGGGCATGAGCGACGCCGAGGTCGAGGACTTCCGCAAAGGCGCCATCACGGGACATCGGCCGACATGGAAGCTCGGTGCCGATAAGGGGGGTACTGACAACCTTTCGGAGGCCAGTGCCAGCGATGCCAGGGCCCGCCGATACGCCAATTTCGCCCGCAATGGCACGCACGACCCCCATCACGTACTGGATGACAGCGATGCCCAAACGCATGGCACGAGCCGTCAGGCGCCCCGTCGCGCGCTGAAACCTCTGGAGCGCAAAGCATTCGAGGCCCTGGATTTAGCGGAATCAGCGCCCAGCTCGGAAATCAAAGGGCGGTTCAAGGAGCTGGTGAAGCGGCACCACCCTGATGCCAACGGCGGGGACCGCGGCGCCGAAGACAAGTTGCGTGAGATCATACAAGCCTATAATTACCTGAAACAGGCAGGTCTCGTTTGACCGGCCGATCAGCCAAACTCGATCGTCCCCAAGACATCAGCGATCCGTCGCGGGACAGCACGTGGGGGCGATTCCATGGACCTGCGGAACAGCGAAACTATGCGCGCTTCAGCTAATGCCGGCTTGCCCGGCCTTCCGGATAAGACCATCTCGGTCCGCGAGACTTTCGGCATCGATTCCGACATGGAGGCGCCGGCTTACTCAAAAGCTGACTCGCATGTGCCGGACCTCGATCCCGATTATCTCTTCAATCGGGAAGTGACCCTCGCCATCCTCGCCGGCTTCAAGCACAACCGCCGCGTGATGATCCAGGGCTATCACGGCACCGGTAAGTCGACGCACATCGAGCAGGTGGCCGCGCGGCTCAACTGGCCGTGCGTGCGCGTCAACCTCGATAGCCACGTCAGCCGTATCGACCTCATCGGCCGCGACGCCATCGTGCTGAAAGATGGCAAGCAGGTGACGGAGTTCCGCGAAGGCATCCTGCCGTGGGCGCTCCAGACGAACACCGCGCTGGTTTTCGACGAATACGACGCCGGCCGCCCGGACGTGATGTTCGTCATCCAGCGCGTGCTCGAAGTTTCGGGCAAGCTGACGCTGCTGGATCAGTCGAAGGTGATCCGTCCGCATCAGGCGTTCCGCCTGTTTGCGACGACCAACACCATCGGTCTTGGCGATACCTCCGGCTTGTATCACGGCACGCAGCAGATCAACCAGGGTCAGATGGACCGCTGGTCGATCGTGACGACGCTCAACTATCTGCCGCACGACAAGGAAGTCGAGATCGTGCTGGCCAAGGCCAAGCACTACCGCAACGAGGAAGGCCGCGACATCGTCA
>JAEYYJ010000322.1 GCA_023430845.1 Pseudomonadota bacterium | reverse complement strand
ATCGGGAAGTCAGGCAGCTTGTCGTTGACCGACTTCCAGGTCTTGTGAGGATTGTCGACCAGCTTGCCGTTGACCGGCACCTGAGCGGCGAGCCCAAGGAAGAGATCTTTCGGCTCGAGGGCCCAATTGCCAGCCTTCGCATCGACAGCGAAGACGATGCCGTCGTAGCCGAACTGGACCTGGACGATATCCTTCACACCGGCCTTCGCGCAGGCTTCGATCTCGCTCGGGCGGATGGGGCGCGAAGCGTTGGCGATGTCGATCGTGTTGGGACCAACGCCGCCGCAGAACTGCTTCAGGCCCGCGGACGAACCACCGGACTCCACGACCGGCGTCTTCACATTCGGCGCGGACTTCCCGAACTGCTCGGCAACGATGTTCGCGTAGGGCAGAACGGTGGACGAGCCGGCCATTTGCACACGGTCGCGTGCCGAGGCCGCATTGGCGAACCCGACGATACCCACAGCGGCCATTGCCGCCGCGGTCGTGAAGAACTTGGTGCTCATTGCAATCTCCCAGAGCAACTGAGGTGAGGCGCGAATTTCCCGCTCAGCGCCTCGCTGGGCCCCTTGGCCCTGGGCAGACTTCTAGCCGACAGCCATAATCGTTTTGTGACAGTTTAGTGTTTTGATAATGCGGAATAATATCATCTTCTTAGCCGCCGGCGTATAAGTCGCCCGGCACGCGCATTCACACCAGTATGCGAGTGGCCATGACATTGGCAGCGCCAGGCAGTATGGATGCGCAGAACGCCCATCGGGGCATGACGGACAGTACCATGACAACTCAAACAGATGACGACGGCATAGTAGGTACGGACGCCGTGCTCGCGCGCCTCGCAGCGACAATTCGGGCGCGGCGCTCGGCGGCGGCCGATGCGTCCTACACGCGCCAGCTCCTCGACGGTGGCGCTCCGCGTTGCGCGAAGAAGCTCGGCGAGGAAGCTGTCGAGGTTGTCATTGCGAGCCTTCGCGAGGACGATGCGGCACTCAAAGGTGAGGCTGCCGATCTGCTTTACCACCTGCTCGTGCTGCTCGAAGTGCGCGACGTCGCGATCGAGGACGTGCTTGCGACGCTCGAAAAGCGCATGGGGCTTTCGGGCCTCGATGAGAAAGCGAGCCGAAGCGGCAAGGGGAGCTGAAGCTGTGCGCGATGTCCTGCAGCAGGAAGACTATGCAGCGCGCTCCGGCGTGCTCTATTCGCCGTATCGTTCGATCAGCCGCGAGGATTGGGCGCGCCTACGCGCCGATACGCCGATGACGCTGGTGCCGCGGGACCTCGCGACGCTCTCCGGTCTCATCGAAGAGCTCTCCATCGAGGAAGTCGAGCAGATCTATCTGCCGCTCTCGCGTCTACTCAATCTCCACGTCGCGGCGTCGCAGGAACTCTACGCCGTCACATCGAAGTTTCTGGGACGGCAGGGACGCCGCGTGCCCTTCATCATAGGCGTGGCAGGCTCGGTCGCCGTCGGCAAGAGTACGACGGCACGCGTTCTGCGGGCGCTACTGGCGCGCTGGCCCGATCATCCGCGCGTCGATCTCGTGACGACCGACGGCTTTCTGTGGCCGAACCACGAGCTCGAAGCACGCGGTATCATGCACCGCAAGGGTTTTCCCGAGAGCTTCGATCTGGCGCGGTTGCTGAACTTTCTCGGCGATGTGAAATCGGGGCGAGAGAAAGTTGCCGCACCCGTCTATTCGCACTTCCATTACGACATCATTCCAGGCCAGCAGATCGTTGTCGATCGTCCGGATATCCTGATTGTCGAAGGGCTCAACGTGCTGCAGCCGGCGCGATTGCCGAAGGACGGCGCGGCGATCCCGTTCGTATCGGATTTCTTCGATTTCTCGATCTACATCGACGCAGATCCGCAAGTCATCGAAGACTGGTACGTGAAACGCTTCATGCGTCTCAGAACCACGGCTTTCCGTGATCCAGCCGCGTACTTCCATCGCTACGCGCAACTCACCGACGAGCAGGCACTCGCCAAGGCGCTCGAGATCTGGGGCGGGATCAACCGGATCAATCTCGACGAAAATATCTTGCCGACGCGTCAGCGCGCGCGCTGCATCTTGCGCAAGGGCGCGAACCACACCGTGGAAGGCGTGCTGCTCCGCAGGATTTGATCAGTCAGTCTTTGCGCGGCTTCGTGGTCCGCCGCTCGGCGAGAGCGAGCCATGCATTGAAGGCTTCGGCGCCCTGGCGCATGACCGTCGTGGCGAGTGGCACGCTCAGTGCAGCCTTGGCCATGCGGGCCTGCATGGCAATACCCGTTGCCGTCATTCGCCAGCCGAGAGTCATCCAAGGCTGCGCGAGGCCGAGAAAATCGAAAGCGGGAGTCGGCGCACCGGCATTCACGTTCGCGGGCGCCATCGGGGGCTCGGTCTTTGGATGGTAGCTCGCGTGTTCCGACGGCTTCGTGGTGCGCGAGGCTTTCTCGACAGCGCCGACCTTCTTCTCGGTGCGCGCGAGGAGAGGTGCCGACTGGGCGCGGGCGGATGTCTTTTTGGTCGCGGGCTCGGCGTCGATCTTTCGGGCAGAGGCAGCAGCCTTTGCAGACCGAGCTGAGCCGGCTGCAGTTTTGCGGCTCCGGCTCGTACCCGCTTTCGCCTTCGTGGCCTTCGGGCCTGACGACTTTGATTTTCGGCCAGTCATGTGCGTACCCCGCAAGTGAGACTGATGACCATGGCGCGCAATATTTCACGGCGCCTTATGTGGCGGCACTATGATGCGACGCACAAAGATATATCACCCGCGACCTGATGGCCACGTTTTGTTGCAACGCGGGAGGAGATGGCGTGGTTTCAGAGACCGCGTGCGGCAGCGAGTGCGGCGAGCGAGGTTTCCGGGCGCGCGCCAATGTGGCTGATGATCTCGCCGGCCGCGAGACTGCCGAGATGACCGCACGTGTCGAGCGGCTTGCCGTTCGTATAGCCGTAGAGGAAGCCTGCAGCGTAGAGGTCGCCGGCTCCCGTCGTATCGATGACCTGCCGGACGGGCGCAGCGGGCACGCTCACGGCCTTGTCCCCCTTGAAGATCACCGATCCCTTGGCGCTCCGCGTGAGCACAGCGACCTTGGCATCACTCTTGGCTTGGCGCGCGGCTTCCTCGAAGGTGGCGGCGCTGTAGAGCGCCATGATCTCGGATTCGTTGGCGAACAGAATGTCGACGCGGTGGCGGATGAGTTCCAGGAACTCGATGCGATGGCGCTCGACGCAAAAGCCATCGGAAAGCGTCAGTGCCACCTCGCGGCCCGCGCGCTCGGCCATGTCGGCCGCATGACGGAACGCGGCCTGAGCATCGGGACGGTCGAAGAGATAGCCTTCGAGATAGAGGATACGGGAGGCCGCTATGAGCTCGGCATCGACGTCGCGCGGGCTGAGCTCCGGACTGACGCCGAGAAACGTGTTCATGGTGCGCTGGCCGTCCGGCGTCACGAGGATCAGCGAGCGCGCCGTCGGTGCGCCGCCGGTGGAGGCCGGCGTGTCGAAGGCGACGCCCGCCGCGCGGATATCGTGACGGAAGATCGTCCCGAAGTCGTCCTCGGAGACTTTGCCGACGAAGGCGGATTTGCCGCCGAGCGAGGCAATGCCGACCATAGTGTTGGCGGCTGAGCCGCCGGAGATTTCAACGGCCGGACCCATCTCTTGATAGAGATGCGAGACGCGATCCGCATCGACCAGCATCATGTGGCCCTTGGCCAGATCGTGCTTGATGAGGAAGTCGTTCTTGCAGCGGCCAATGATGTCAACGATGGCATTGCCGATGCCCACGACATCATGCTCGATCTTGGCCATGGAAGGGTCCCCCGCGTTCTCTGTGGGGCCGCACTATCATGCCCGGGGTTGTTGGAGCAAGCCGGCAGGTCGTCCTGTCCCCGCGTAAACAGCCAATTATCTCAATGCACTCAGTTTCGCGGCGCCGACATGTCGCGGGAGGCGGCCAGCCGAGAAAGCTCCATGAGCAGGCGCTCAGCGTGGGCATCCTCGAGGCTCGAAGCCGTGCGGGCCGCGAGCGCGCTGGCGCGGATGCGGGCCACGGCCGCGGCCAGTTTCGAAGACGACCAGCGGCGGCACTGGGCCTCGACGGCCGCGCGGCGCTTGAAGTGCAGGGGCGGGCGGATCTGGCGCATGGCCTCATCCATGCTCCGCCCGCCTTCGATGGCGCCGCGAATGCGATGCAGGCGCGCAAAATGCCACTGCACGGCGGCGATCACAGATTGCGCGCCTTCACCCGAGGCAAGCAGGCGCTGGCAGCCTTCGATCGCGCGCGTGCCGTCGCCGGCGGCGGCCGCATCGATGATGCGATCCATGGCGAGCTCCGACGCATCACCCACTATCGCCTCGATGTCCTCGGCCTGGACGGTGCCGCGCCCGGCGGCATAGAGCGCGAGTTTATCCACTTCACCGCGCGAGAGCCCACGGTCGGCACCGAGACGCGCGATGAGCATCTCGCGCGCGTCGGGCGTGAGGGAGAGGCGGTGCGCGCCGAGAACCTCGTTGATCATGGCATCGAGTGACTGCGCGTCATCGCCGAAGCAGGGGATTGCCGCGGCGTGCCCCGACTTCTCGAAAGCCGCGCGCGCGGCATCGTCGGGGCGCAGATTGCCGCCCTCCACGATCAGCACGCCAGCAAGCGGTGGGCCATCGAGAATGCCGCGCAGGAGCGCGCCCGTGACGCGCCGGCTCATGGTCGTGCGCACGATCTTACGTCCGCCGAACATGGGGAGTGTCAGCAACTCGACGGAGAGGCGTTCGCTGTCATCTTCCAGCTCGGAATCATCAATGCGCACTATCTCGCCGGGCGGCTTGTCACGCGCGGCGAGCGATTGCGAGAGCCGCACAGCGCGCTCGCTCACGAGGCCCGTATCGCTGCCATAGATGAGGAACGCAGTGAGCCCGGGATCGGGTCGCGTAAGGATGGCGTTGGCTTGCTGGGCTTTGATCGCGACCATCTTTGCTTGCCGTGGGCTGCTGGAAAGAGGTTCGCCATCTTTATCGACGTGCCATGCCCACGGCGTCAATGCATCGACGTTGCATGAGAAAATATACGAGAGGCGCGCGGCTGTTCAGGCCGGCGCGCGAGAGAGGTAGGCGCTGAGGCGCACCTTCAACTCGTCGGCGATCGTCTTGGCGACGCGTGTTTCGGCATCCTCGCGTGCGCGGACGTTCGAGTAGATCGACTGATAGCGCTCGAAGGCGGCGCGGGCGTGCGAGCTGCCCTGCAGAACGATGGATTTCTGCTGAAGGTGAATGAGCTGATAGGCGACTTCGACGTTGTAGACCTGACTGTAGGCTTCGCCCTTGTTGGTGACGAGCGTCGAGTTGATGCCTTCGCGGAGCACGATCTCCAGGCGATAGGCGGGCTTGGGTGCTTCGCCGCCGCCGGTGTTGTTGAAGATCAGCTCATTGCGGATGCGCTGGCCGACACGGCTCGGGATCGGCGCGATATCGACCTTGGCGAGCACATCCTGAAGGTGCTCGCCGCTAGCCGTCGGACCATAGAGCGGCTGGAAGTCGCCCGGACCGCAAGCGGCCAGGATCGGAGCCGCCGCAAGCGTTACCGCGAGCCCGCGCAGAAGTGCGCGTCTCGACGGACCGTCTTGCGGCTTATTCCCCCTAGGCGACGACATTCACGATCCTCTGTGGGACCACAATCACCTTCTTCACGGGCCGCCCCTCGATGGCCCGCACGACAGACTCCAGACTGAGCGCTGCCGCCTCGATCTCTTCCTTCGCTGCGGACCGAGCAATGATCAGCTCGTCGCGGCGCTTGCCGTTCACCTGTACGGCAATGGTTACGTGATCGTCAACGAGCAAGGCCCCATCCGGCTGCGGCCACGGCTGATCAGCCAAAAGAGTGTTGTAAGCGAGCCGCGCCCAGCATTCTTCAGCCAAATGCGGCATCATCGGGCCGATCAACTGAACAAGATGCTCAATTGCTTCGCGAAGTGCCCAATCGAGCCCGGCTTCGGACTTCCCGGCGGCAGCCGACAGCTCATTTGACAGTTCGTAGAGTTGCGCAACAGCCACATTGAACCGCAGGTTCTCGATGTTGCGGCCGACCGCATCCAATGTCTTGTGAGTCGCGCGCCGGAGTGTGAGCGCTGCGGGGCCGAACTCCGCCGGGCGCGGCGCATCCTTCGGCGCCGCTTTCGATTCGATATCACTCATGAGGCGCCAGATGCGCTGGATGAACCGTCCGGCGCCCGCGACGCCGGCCTCCGTCCAGATGACATCGCGCTCGGGCGGGCTGTCGGACAGCATGAACCAGCGCGCGCAGTCGGCGCCGTAGTGCTGGATGATGTCGTCGGGGTCGACGAGGTTTTTCTTCGACTTCGACATCTTTTCGATGGAGCCGATCACGGCCGGTTTGCCGGTCGCGATCTCGGTGGCGCGGCGGGCATCGCCCTCGCCCTCGAAGCGCACCTCGGTCGGCAACAGCCACTGGCCGTCCGCCGAGCGATAGGTCTCGTGCACGACCATGCCCTGCGTGAAGAGGGCGGCGAAGGGTTCCTTGAGCTTGGGGTTCAGGTTTCCAGTCACGCCCATGGCACGTGTGAAGAAGCGCGAATAGAGCAGGTGCAGAATCGCGTGCTCGATGCCGCCGATGTACTGGTCGACCGGCAGCCAGTAATCGGCTGCCGCCTGGTCAACGGGCGTTTCCGCATCGGGTGCGGTGAAGCGCACGAAGTACCAGGAGCTGTCGACGAACGTGTCCATGGTGTCCGTCTCGCGCGTGGCCTTGGACCCGCACTTGGGGCAATCCACGTGGCGCCACGTGGGGTGGCGGTCGAGCGGATTGCCGGGCTCGGCGAAGGATGCGTCCTCCGGTAGCTTCACTGGGAGCTGGTCGACGGGCACGGGAACCTCGCCACACGTTCCGCAGTGAATGATCGGGATGGGACAGCCCCAGTAACGCTGGCGCGAGATGCCCCAGTCGCGCAGGCGATAGTTGACCTTGCGCTTGGCAACCGGACGGCCGTCGAGCGTTGCCTTCTCCAGGCGGTCCGCGATCGTGTTGAAGGCCGCCTTGATGTCGAGGCCGTCCAGGAACTGCGAATTGATCATCACGCCGTCATCGAGATAAGCCGTGCCGCTCTCGATCTCGGCGATCGCGCGGGCGCGCGCCTTGTCATCCGTTGGTGCGACCACCGGCGTCACGGGGAGGCCATAGGCGCGGGCGAACTCGATATCGCGCTGATCATGGGCGGGGCACCCGAAGATGGCGCCGGTGCCGTAGTCCATGAGAATGAAGTTCGCGACGTAGACCGGCAGCTTCCAGTTCGGATCGAGCGGATGTGCTGCGACGATCCCGGTGTCGATGCCCTTCTTCTCCGCGCTCTCGATGGTGGCGACGGACGTGCCCATGCGCCGGCATTCCTCGCTGAAGGCGGCGACTGCGGGGTTCGTCTCGGCGGCGGCGAGCGCGAGCGGATGATCAGGCGCAATAGCGAGGAAGGACGCGCCGAAGAGCGTATCGGGCCGCGTCGTGAAGACTTCCAGCTCGGTTTTTCCGGCGGGCGCCGTGCCGGCTTCGAGCGCCCAGCGGATGAGCAGGCCCTCGGAGCGTCCGATCCAGTTCTCCTGCATGAGCCGGACTTTCTCCGGCCACTTGTCGAGCGTCTTGAGCGCATCGATCAGATCATCGGCGAATTCGGTGATCTTGAACGCCCACTGCTGCCGCTCACGCTGTTCGACGAGCGCGCCCGAGCGCCAGCCGCGCCCGTCGATGACCTGCTCGTTGGCGAGCACGGTCTGGTCCACGGGATCCCAGTTCACCTTGCTCGAACGCCGGTAGGCGAGGCCCTTCCCGTACATATCGAGGAACAGGCGCTGCTGGTGGCGGTAGTAGCTCGGATTGCAGGTCGCGAACTCGCGCGCCCAGTCGAGGGCAAGGCCCATGGACTTGAGCTGCGCCTTCATGGCGTCGATGTTGGCATAGGTCCATTTGGCCGGGTGCGTCTGGCGCTCCATGGCGGCGTTCTCGGCGGGCATGCCGAAGGCGTCCCAGCCCATGGGATGCAGCACATTGAACCCCCGCGCGCGCTTATAGCGGGCAAGCACGTCGCCCATGGTATAGTTACGCACATGCCCCATATGGATGCGCCCGGACGGATACGGGAACATCTCGAGCACATAGCACTTGGGCTTGGTCGGGTCGGTCGCTGTAAGGAAGGACTTGCGCTGCTCCCAGACACTTTGCCAGTGCTGCTCGCGATCGGGCGCGTTATAGCGTTCGGCGGCCATGGGGCGGACCTCGGTACGTGTTGCGTGCTGTGGGCGAATAGCTCGGGGCGTAATGTGCCCAAAGGACCGGTCGGGTCAAGGGACTGGGCGGTCATGCAGTTGGGCAGATCAAGGCGGAGACGATGACGGAGACGGCAGAATCACGGCTCGAAGCGGTTCGGAGCCGGATCGAGAAGACGGCGCGGGAAGTCGGGCGCGATCCGACCTCCGTACGGCTGATCGTGGTCTCCAAGACCTTCGGCGAGGCGGACATCAAGCCGGTGATTGGTGCCGGGCAGCGGCTTTTCGGCGAGAATCGCGTTCAGGAAGCCCAGAGCAAGTGGCCGGCGCTCAAGAATGCGTGCCCGGACCTGGAACTGCATCTGATCGGTCCCCTCCAGACCAACAAGGTTCGTGATGCGGTGGCGCTCTTCGACGTGCTCCATACGCTGGATCGCCCGAAGCTCGCCCATGCGCTCAAGGCAGAAATGGCCGCACGCGGCAAAACGCTGCGCCTGCTCGTTCAGGTCAACACGGGTGAGGAAGAGCAGAAAGCGGGTGTTGCCCCGGCCGATCTCCCGGCCTTTCTGGCGCTCGTGCAGGACGAGTTGAAGCTGGAGATCGAGGGCCTCATGTGCATTCCGCCGGTCGATGAAGAGCCGGCGGTGCACTTCGCCTTCCTCTCGAAGCTCGCACGGGAGCATGGCTTACCTGAGCTCAGCATGGGCATGAGCAGCGACTTCGAGGCGGCGGTGGAACTGGGTGCCACTTACGTGCGTGTTGGGAGCGCGATCTTCGGGAGCCGGCCGCCGTTGGCTGAAAAGCCCCAAGATCCCGGTTGAATAACACAGTCAACTGCAATATCGACCGCGCCCATGGGACGGTGAGCTGAAACGCTTGGCTTTCCCGATATCGCGCGACATCCCCCTGACATTCGAGGAGACGCCCCGTGGATACCGTTCTGATCATTGGCGCTGGTGCTGCCGGCTCCGTTACCGCGCAGAAGTGCGCGATGAACCGCGACGTCTTCAAGAAAATCCACCTCGCTTCGCGCCGCATCGAGAGCTGCGAAGCGGTGGCCAAGCGCTGCAAGACGCCGATCGAGATCCACAAGGTCGATGCCGACGACGTCAAGGCGACGGTCAAGCTGATCAAGAAGGTCAAGCCGCACCTCGTCATCAACATGGCGCTGCCGTACCAGGATCTGCCGATCATGGATGCGTGCCTGGAGACGGGCGTGCACTACATGGATACGGCCAACTACGAGCCGCGCGATGAGGCCAAATTCACCTACAAGTGGCAGTGGCCGTATCATTCCAAGTACAAGGCCGCCGGCATCATGGCCGTGCTCGGCTGCGGGTTCGATCCCGGCCAGTCGAACATCTATTGCGCCTATGCGCAGGAATTCCTGTTCGACGAGATCAACCAGATCGATATCGTGGACTGCAACGACGGTAGCCACGGCAAGGCGTTCGCGACGAACTTCAATCCGGAGATCAATCTCCGCGAGGTGACCCAGCGCGGCAAGTACTGGAAGAATGGCAAGTGGATCGACATCGATCCGCTCTCGATCTCGGCCATGATCGACTACCCGGAGGTCGGCGAGCGCAAGAGCTACCTGATCTACCACGAGGAGGAAGAGAGCCTCGTGAAGCACATCAAGGGACTCGAGCAGATCCGCTTCTGGATGACGTTCTCGGAGAACTACATCAAGCACCTCGAAGTGCTCCAGAACGTCGGCATGACGCGCATCGATCCAGTCATGTACAAGGGCAATCCTGTCATCCCCATGGAGTTCCTGAAGGAGCTTCTGCCGCCGCCGTCCTCTCTTGGCGAGAATTACACGGGCAAGACATCCATTGGCTGCATCTTTGTCGGCAAGAAGAACGGCAAGGAGAAGCGCGCGATGATCTACAACGTCTGCGACCATGCCAAGTCGTACAAGGAGACCGGCGCGCAGGCGGTGTCCTACACGACCGGTGTGCCGCCCGTTGTCGGTGCCATGATGATGTTCAAGGGCCACTGGAAGGGGAAGGGCGTGTTCAACGTCGAGCAGCTTCCCTCGAAGCCCTTCATGGACGAGATCGGCAAGCAGGGCCTGCCCTGGCATCTGATCGACGTCAAGAAGAGCGACCAGAAGGAGCTCTTCAAGGTCAAGACCTGAAGATCATGAGGGCGCCCCGGACACGAGGGCGCCCTTTCAGCTTTTGGCCTCGAACACTTTGAAGATGCCGGTGGCGGTTACGAGCACCGTGCCGTCGGCACTTGCTTCGCCGTCGACAAAGGCGAGCGTGCGCGTCAGCCGGCGCATGGTCACGCGGCCATCGATCCAGGGGCCCGGTTTTGCGGCGGCGAGGAAGCGGCTGTCGAACCCGATTGTCGCTGTCGGGCGCTTGGACGCGGCGGCTGCGAAGTGGCCCATGATCGAATCGAGAAATCCGAGGATGGCACCGCCGTGGAGGACGCCGTTCGGATTGGTGTGTCGCGCGTCGCTCTGGAAGCCGTACTCGTAGTCGCTCTCGGCGACGCGTCGCAGATAGTACGGCCCGTTATTGGCGAGGAAGCCGTCATTGGGCAGCAGGAGCTTGAAGCCCGGGGGGACGCCCGGCGGCATAGTCGAGGACATGAGCTACTTCTCGATCACGAACAGTTCAAACGTCGCGAGGTGATTCGCACCATGTCGACGTTAGCGAATGCTGTCCACCGCGTTAGCGCGCTGTTTGCGCGCCTTTCAGAGCACGGATGTCCACAGCGCTGAGCGCCACATCATCACAATCCAGAGCTTTTCCCTCTTCGTGCAGTGCAGCGTGCCGTTGTCGTGCCGAACGACCGCTCCTAATTTTCGAAGCACACGGGGGAGAGGAGCACACATATGACGATCAGTTTCGCGAAGCGCGTCTTCGATCACGGTATTGCGTCCGCGTTGACGATAGCGGGTACGCTCAGCCTGTTCGCTGTCGGCGCAAGTCCGGCGTCGGCGCAATCTATCGCTGGTTCATGGGCGGGCGCCGGCACGATCATCTATCCGTCAGGAGAGAGGGAGCGCGCCCGCTGCCGCGCGACGTTCCGCCATTCCGGCGGCGGTGGCGTCGCCATGCACGCGGTCTGCGCGACGGCCTCGGTCCGTGTCACGCAGAACGCCGCACTCTCGCAGCTCACGAACAGCACATACTCGGGTGAGTTCACCAACACAGAATACGGCATCCAAGGCTCGATCCGTATCAAGCTGCACAGCCGCAGCAAGATGAGCGCGTCACTCTCCGGCGGCGGCGGCAGCGCGCAGTTCAGCCTCAATCGTTAAAGGATTATCCACAAGCGTCGCGATGTGCCGCGCATGGGACACACAATAGCGCCAATTAACGGAGAGCTTTGTTAACCAGCAGCTGCGATGTTCACAGCGAACAAGGTTGCTGATAGGTTGAAAGCCGTGTCGAGTTTTGTGTTGGTGGATCCCATGGTGCGTAGCGTTGCTTCGAATGTCGGCGACGGTGAAACAGTCTCGTTCGCCGAGCATTTCACTGCCTCTGAGCAATTCGATCAGATTTTCAAGGACGGTATGGCGCTCGTCGAGCGCACGGCTGCCTACCTCGATGGTGCCGGCCGGCAGGAATCCAAGGCACTCACGGCTTCACTCAACGTCGTTTATGCAACCGAGAGTATGCGTCTGACGACGCGGCTCCTGGAGCTGGCGTCGTGGCTGCTCATGCGTCGCGCCCTCAAGCTCGGCGAGATCACGCCCGAGGAAGCGCACGTCAAGCGCCGCCGTATTCGCCTCGGCGTCGCCCGTCCGCAGCACGTGAAGGACTACGGCGGCCTGCCGCGCACCATTCGTGCGCTGATCGAGGAGAGCTTTGCGCTCCAGGATCGCGTCGTGAGGATCGATCGGGCGCTCGAAGCCGCGCGCGCCGCGCGTTTCGAGACGCAGGAAAATCCTGTAAGCCGCCAGATCGCCAGCATCGAAGCGGCCTTCGGCACCAGTGCGGCGCGCCCGCACTGATACGCGTCTTGTCGCCGCTGCCATTTCGCGTTCAGTTACCAGCCGGTGATGTGCGGGGCACGTCGCCGGCTTTTTCGTGTTCAACAGCCCGCGAGGACTAGGCCGTGACCGCGATCCGTTATCTTTCGACGGCCGATGTAGGGTCGCTCATCGAGCCCGCCGCGGTTCTTTCTACGCTGGCCGAGGGCTTCAAGGCGCTCAGCGCTGGTGACGTTCAAGCGCCGCCGCGGCCGAAAGTGGATGTCCCGCACAAAGGCTTCGGCCTCGCCATGCTGGCCTGGATGCCGGGGCGCCATATCGTCGTCAAGACGGTGAATGTCTTCGAAGGCAACCACGCACATCACCTGCCGAGCCACATGGGTCTCATCAGCCTGTTCGACCGTGAGAGCGGCGCGCCGCTCGCCGTGATGGACGCGACCGTCATCACAGGTATCCGCACGGCCGGCGGTGCCGTCCTCTCGATCGATCCGCTCGCCCGCCAGGATGCCAAAGTCGCGACCGTCATCGGTGGTGGCGTCCAGGCAAGGGAGCACGTGCGCCTGCTCGCGACGCTGCTCAACATCACGGAAATCCGCGTTTTCGCGCGCCAGCCGGGTGTAGCTAAGTCCATCGCCGAGCTGAGCCCACTTGCGAAAGTGACGGACGATCTCGAAGCTTCTGTGCGCGCGTCCGACATCGTATGCCTCACGACGTCGTCGGCCACGCCCGTGATTGAGGATGCGTGGATCAAGCCGGGCACGCACGTCACATCCGTCGGTTTTGCGCCGCCGGGAAGCGAAGTGCCGCCGGCGCTGATCGATCGTGCGCGCATCGCCGTCGAGACGCGGAATGCATTTAGCCCCGCGCCTGTGGGATGCGCGGAGCTTGCGGGTCGCGATGCGTCGCAGGCGGTGGAACTCGGCGAGGTGTTGGCTGGCACAAAGCCTGGTCGCACGAGCGCGTCGGAAGTGACGCTCTACAAGTCCATGGGCAATGCCATGGAGGACATGGTCGTCGCCAATCTCGTGTACGAAACGGCGCTGTCGCTCGGCGTCGGTGTCGAGCTGGAGAGGTAGCAGCTCGCGCCGAAGGCGCGACCATCAGCGCAGCACAAAAGCAAACGGGCCCGGATTGCTCCGAGCCCGAACGTTTTCATGTAGCGGTCGAAGACCGCGAGGTTAGATCGCTACCGGCGAGGTAGCGGCCGCGGCGCCAGTAGCCGGAGGCGTTGGCGCCCGCGGAAAAAAAATCAAGCGACCGCCTTGATGACCGCCTTGAGCTTGTCGGTGATCTCGCCGATCTGGCTCTCACTGACGATCAGCGGGGGCGATGGGGCAATGGTGTCGCCCGTGACGCGAACATAGAGGTCGTGGTCCGCATACATGCGCTCGATGGCATCGTAGCCGCGCAAGCCCGGCTTGCCGGGCACGGGGTCGAGATCGATGGCTGCGAGCAGACCGCACGAGCGGATGTCGACAACGTTGGGCAGCCCCTTGAGGCTGTGCATAGCGTCGGCGAATACAGGCTCGAGGGCTTTGGCGCGCTCGAACAGGCCTTCATCACGGTACAGCTTGAGCGTCGCAAGCGCAGCACTTACTGCCAGCGGATGGCCTGAGTACGTGTAGCCGTGGAACAGCTCCGGCACATGCTCGGCGCCCGTCATGTGCGTCTCGTACACGCCCTTGCGCACGAAGACGCCCGACATCGGCACCGCGCCGTTGGTCACGCCCTTTGCGAACGTGATCATGTCCGGCACGACGCCGTAGCGATCGGACGCGAAGTTGTGGCCGAGGCGGCCAAAGCCCGTGATGACCTCGTCGAGGATGAGCAGGATGCCGTGCTGCTCCGTGATCTGGCGCAGCTTCTCGAGGTAGCCCTTCGGCGGCGGCAGGCAGCCGGTGGAGCCCGCTACGGGTTCGACGATCACCGCGGCAATGGTCGACGCGTCATGCAGGCCGATCATACGGTTCAACTCGTCGAGCGTCTCCGTCCCCCACTCGGGCTCACCCTTGGTGTAGGCCTGCTTGGCGCGGTTGTACGTCGTCGGCAGGTGATCCGTGCCGGTGAGCATGTTGCCGAACATCTTGCGGTTGGCGACCATGCCGCCGACCGAGATGCCGCCGAAGCCGACGCCGTGATAGCCGCGCTCGCGGCCGATGAAGCGCGTGCGGCTGCCTTCGCCGCGCGAGCGGTGATAGGCGAGCGCCACTTTCAGCGCTGTGT
Source organism: Pseudomonadota bacterium (assembly GCA_023430845.1). Classification (GTDB taxonomy): domain Bacteria; phylum Pseudomonadota; class Alphaproteobacteria; order Rhizobiales; family Hyphomicrobiaceae. The sequence goes on along the minus strand of JAEYYJ010000322.1, from coordinate 532 downwards.
CGACGGCCTCGCTGCCGGAGTTGGCGTAGAGCACGTAGTCGAGATCCCCCGGCGCCATCAGCGTGAGCTGGGAGGAGAGCTGGAACTGCTGCGGATGGCCGTACTGGAAGGGCGGCGCGTAGTCGAGGGTGGCGGCGGCTTCCTGGATCGCCTTGGTGATGGGCTCGCGGCCGTGGCCGGCGTTGACACAGAACAGACCCGCCGAGGCATCGATGACCTTGCGGCCGTCGGGCGTGATGAAGTGCATGTCCTTGGCGCCGGCGAACAGGCGCGGCTTCTTTTTGAACGCCCGGTTGGGCGTGAAGGGCATCCAATAAGGCTCGAGCTCATTGGGCTTCATATCGAGCGGGGCCATAGGGGTTCTCCTGGCTGGAAAGGCTCACGATCGTGGACTGAATGATTTCATCAGACGATATCAGCGGGCACTGATATTTGAAAGGTGCGCGGTGCTTGCGGGGGCATAGGTCCCCTGCAATAAGGGACGCCGCTTCCGACTTCGCTGCGACGCAACAACGCAATCGGCCACACGCCA
>JAEYYJ010000244.1 GCA_023430845.1 Pseudomonadota bacterium | reverse complement strand
TTCGCCATGAAGGCCTTGAAGGCGACCACATCCGGCGCGCTCGCGACCCCAGGATCATTGGCGTCCTTGCGATAGAGAGCCAGCATCACGCCTTGTGACGCATCGATACCTGCCGGCTTGAACACCGAGCCGAACGACGATGACACGTTGTTCAGGTAATGCGCTGGTTTCCAATCGATCTCCGCCGCCTTCTTGATCGCCTGCGCGGCGAACTTCGGCGTGGTGATGTTGAAGAACACGTTGGCGCCGGTGTTCTTGAGCTGGATCATCTGGCTGTCGACCGTGGGGTCCGTCACCTCATAGGTTGCGACCTGGGCAATCAAGTTCTTCTTGTCGCCGAGCCCTTGCAGGAAGCCGTTGTAATAATCCTTACCGTAGTCGTCATTCTGCATGAGAATGCCGATCTTCGGATCCTTCGCCGTGGCCAGAATGTGCTTGGCGTAAATCGCGCCCTCAGTCGCATAGTCCGGCTGCCAACCCATGGTCCACGGGAACTGCTTCGGCTGGCCCCACTTCGATGCGCCGGTCGCCACGAAGAGCTGCGGCACTTTCTTCTGGTTCATATAGCGATGGATTGCCGTGTTCGGCGGCGTGCCGAGCGTGTTGAACAGCAGAAGCACCTTGTCCTGCTCGACGAGCTTACGCACCATCTCGACAGTCTTCGGCGGGCTGTAACCGTCGTCGTAGGTGATGAACTCGATCTTGCGGCCGTTGATGCCGCCATTGTCATTGACCATCTTGAACGTGGCTTCAATCGTGCGGCCAATGTTGCCGTATGCCGAGGCATTGCCGGAGTAGGGGCCGGAGTGGCCGATCTTGATGGTGCTGTCGCTCGCGCCGTCGTCATACTTCTTGCCCTGGGCGATAGCCGGAAAGCCGACCACGCTGGCGGCCGCAATCGCGGAGCCGCCGACCAGAACATCTCTGCGGGTTCTCTTCGTCATGTGCTTCCTCCTTTGAACGGCCTGGTTATGAATAGGCTCTATCTGGGCGCCTTTCAGCGCCTATCCGGGTGGTCGGATCCTTCGCCACAATGAGGCGAGCCCACCGGCGATGCCCATGGGCATAGTGTACATCAAGACGATCAGCACGATGCCGTAGATCGTCCAGGGCTCCAGATGAATGGGCAGATGGACGGTCGACGTCACCCACTTCGTCAAAGCGTCGGCATACTTCTCGATGAACTGGACGAAGAAGCCGCCGATTACGGCGCCAGACAATGTCGCAATACCGCCGATAACGGCTCCGACAAGTATCGCGATCGACAGCTCGAAGCGGAAGCTGTCAGGCGATACGAACTCGAAAATGATGGCGTGCAGCGCGCCGGCGAGACCGACATAGAGCGCGCTGATCCCGAACGTGATCGACTTCGTACGCGCTGAATTGATACCCATGGTATCGGCCGCGAGCGGCTGATCGCGGATCGCCATCATCGCCCGGCCCATGCGGCTTTGTACGATGTTCCGCGCCACGATGAACATCACGACAGCGCAGGCCAAAACGATCAGATACAGCCACTGATCAGGGCTCAGCGGCATTCCGAAGGGCGGATCGGGTTTGAAGATATTGATGCCCTGAACGCCGTGCGTGAAAGGCTCGAAGTGGCGGTACTTCAGGAACTGCGGAACGGCAATGGCCAGCGCGAATGTCGCGAGCGCGAGGTAGTGCCCCTCCAGGCGCAGCGCTGGCCGGCCAAAGAGATACCCGACGACGAAACAGACGAACATGGCCGGCGGCAGGGTCGCCAAGTAGTGGATCTCGTAGCGATCGATGAGAATCGCGGTGACGTAGGCGCCTACCGCGAAGAATGCGCCGTGACCGAGCGAGATCTGGCCGTTGAAGCCGATCAGCAGGTTCAGACCGAGAACTGCGATCGAGTACACGATCATCAGCGAGAGCTGAAGGAAGTAGAAATTCGAAATGAGGCCGGTTTGTCCGCCGATCAGCGGGAGGAGCGCGGCGAATATGACCCCGAGCCAGATCCACTTCGGCACTGGCCGCCGCAGCCCAGCCAGCGGCACCGCTGTCGTTGTCGTGTCGGCGTTTGCGGGCGTTCGCGTGGTCATCGTGGTTGCCATGCTCAGACCCTCTTCACGGTAACACGGCCAAAGAGGCCGGAGGGTTTCAGTGTGAGCACTGTGATGACGATGATGAGTGCCACGGTCAGCTTCTCACCATTGCCGACGAGGTAGAAGCCGGTCGCCCGCTCCAGCATATTACCGAGATAAGCGACCATGTTCTCGAGCACGCCAACGATGAAGCCTCCGGCAACCGCGCCTCCAGGGCTCGAGATCCCGCCAACCAGAGCACCTGCGAAGCCGTAGAGCAGGATGCCGGCCATCATATTGGGCTCGAGGTAGACGACCGGGGCCACAAGAACACCCGCAACCGATCCGACCGTCGCGGCAAGTCCCCATCCGAGCGCCAGCATCCAATCGACATTGATGCCGACGAGCCGCGCCGAGGTCGCATTGAGCGCGGCAGCGCGCATGGCGAGCCCAAGCGGCGTGAAGCGGAAGAAGCAGAACAGCAGGCCCAGCATTCCCACTGCGACAACGATCATGCCGATCTGATGCGGCCCGATGATGCCCGAGCCCGCAAAGCTGACGTTCGGAAATGGCGAGGGAAAGGGCTTGACGGTGTGCGTCCAGATGGCGCCGGCCAGAGAGTGGAAGATCGCCAGCAAGCCAATGAAGACGACAACGACCGAGAGCAGCGGCGCTGTGTGCAAAGGTCGCAATATGATGCGTTCTATGAGCACGCCGATGATGAACGAGAACAGCATAGTCGCAGGCAGCGCGATCCAGAATGGATAGCCCCAGTTGAGGAGCTGCCAGCAGACGAAGGCGCTGAACATCGCCATTTCGCCCTGGGCGAAGTTGATGTGGTTCGTCGAGACGAAGATCATGACAAGCGCAAGAGCGAGCAGCGCGTAGATCGCGCCGTTCGCCAGTCCCGATGCGATCTGCTGAAGTAACTGCTCCATGACGATCCGCTGTTCCGCCTGCCGAAATCAGTATCCGAGATAGGATTTGCGTATCTGCTCGTCCGACTTCACGTCCGCCGATGTCCCCGACATCACGACGCGACCCGTCTCGAGCACGTAGGCATGATCCGCGAGATCGAGCGCGAGGGCTGCGTTCTGCTCCACGAGCAGCATCGAGACCTTCGCCTCCTCGTTGATGCGCCGCATGATGCGGAAGATTTCCTGCACGATGAGCGGCGCGAGCCCGAAGGACGGCTCGTCCAGAAGCATGAGGCGCGGCCCGAGCATCAGTGCGCGTGAGATGGCGAGCATTTGCTGCTCACCGCCCGAGAGCGTGCCCGCCTGCTGAGCCATGCGCTCCTTGAGGCGCGGGAAGTACGTAAAGACCATGTCCAGGTCGCGCGCCGCGGCGGCCTTGTCGCGCCGCGTGTAGGCTGCGACCCGCAGGTTCTCCTCGACGCTGAGCTCGGTGAATGTGCCACGCCCCTCGGGCACGTGGCCGACACCGAGGCGGACAACGGTTTCCGTCGGCTTGCCCGTAACCGGCTCGCCGTCGATCGTCACAGTGCCCTCGGCGCGCACCATGCCGCAAATCGCACGCAGCGTTGTCGTCTTGCCCGCGCCATTCGCGCCGAGCAGCGTCGTGATACCGCCCTTGGCGAGCGAAAAATTGATGCCATGCAGCGCCTGTGAAGGCCCGTAGTAGGCCTTGAGATCCTTGACTTCCAACATATTGCTCATGCCTCGGCTCCCGTGCCGAGGTAGGCCTTGATCACTTCGGGATCACGCTGCACCTGAGCGGGGGTGCCCTCCGCGATCTTGCGGCCGAAGTCGATCGCAACCACTTTGTCGGACACCGCCATGACAAGGCTCATGTGATGCTCGACGAGCAGTACGGTCACCTTCTGGAGATCGCGCACGCGGCGGATCTGCGTCTCGAGCACGCCGATCTCCTCGTGATTGAGGCCAGCAGCCGGCTCGTCCAGCAGAAGGAGCTTAGGGCTGGCGGCCAGAGCACGCGCAAGCTCGACGCGCTTGCGGATCGGAAAGGGCAGCGGCCCCGCCGGCATGGCGGCGAATGGCCTCAGATCCATGAATTCGATGAGTTCCCAGGCCCGCTCGGTGATGCGCTGTTCCTCAGCCGCAACGTCCGGAAGACGGAGCGCCGTCGCGAGGAAGCCGGATGAGCTCTGGCTATGGCAGCCGACCTTGACGTTGTCGAGCACACTCAGGCGGTCGAACAACGCGACGTTCTGGAAGGTTCTGCCGAGACCGATAGTCGGGATCTCGTGACGCGGCGAGCTGAGGATCGATTTCCCCTCGAAGAGAATATCGCCGTCATTGGGGATGTAGAGGCGCGAGAGGCAATTGAAGAGCGTGGTCTTGCCGGCTCCATTCGGCCCGATGAGGCCAGCGATCTCGCCACCGTGGATATCGAAGGTGATCCCGTCGAGCGCGACGATGCCACCAAATCGAACGGATACGTTCCTGACACTCAGCAGCGGTTGCAGAGACGACGAAGTCTCCTGCCGCGCCGAGACAGGCTCGACAACAGCGACCACTTATTCCCTCCCATCACAGGCAGCAGCTTCGTGCCGACCGCTCATCATTATCGCATTGTTTGCCCGCGCACGCGCCGACACCTGCGAATTTGGCGGCAGCTTGCCGCGTTTCACCCGACTCGTCCAGTGCCTTGTTCTCCCTGGCACTGTCGCTGGCATACCAATAGTCCGCCCCGTGAACAGGCGCGCGGCGTGAACGGATAGCGATTTCAACGCAACCCCGCGTTGCACGCGAGAGGGGCCCCTCGGGCGCGAATGCTTGACCCTGCCTCTGAGAGGGGCTAGCTCAACACTCGATCGAACCCTACCGACGCGGGCATTCTGCCGCCGAAGGCTGGAATCCGAGATCGTCCGCAATTCAAACGGTCCCGCCCGCACGCTGAGATCATGAGCGCGAGCCCACTTGCACGATACACTGCGCGCGTCGAAGCCGGCGAAGCGAGCTTCGATGAAGCGCAAGCCGCCGTGGCGGCCCGCCTCGATGCGGTGGCCGTCGAGCTGAAGGACTGGCGTCCGACGAACGGCGGTTGGAAGCTCGCGAACCTGTTCGCCGCCAAGCGACCGACGCCGCGCGGCCTCTACATTCACGGCAAGGTCGGCCGCGGCAAGACCATGCTCATGGATATATTCTTCGACACGGTTCAATTCGCGCCGAAGCGGCGCATCCACTTCCACGAGTTCATGGCCGAAACGCACGATCGCATCGGGGCGGCGCGCAAGAACGTCAGCGGCGATCCTCTGCCTCATGTCGCGAATGCGATTGCCGACGAAGCGCAGCTCCTGTGCTTCGATGAGCTTCATGTGACCGACATCGCCGACGCAATGATCCTCGGCCGGCTGTTCAAGGGGCTGTTCGAACGGCAGGTCGTGATGGTGGCGACGTCGAACCAACCACCGCGCGGCCTTTACCTGAACGGCCTCAACCGCCAGCTCTTCCTGCCCTCCATCGATCTCATCGAGCAGCACATGGATGTGGTCGAGCTCGGTGCCGCGAAGGATTTCCGGCTCGAGAAACTCGCCGGCCAGCCGCTTTACTTCACGCCGGCAAACTCCGATCCCCGGCGCGCGCTCAGGGCCGCCTTCACGCGCCTCACGGGCGTGTGGAAGGGCAAACCGATGACGCTCGACGTTAAGGGGCGCACGCTCGATGTCCCCGAGGCGGCCCGCGGCGTCGCGTATTTCACATTCGACGATCTGTGCGCCAAGCCACTCGGCTCGCTGGACTATCTCCACATTGCTCATGCCTTCCATACGGTGATCATCGAAGGCATACCCAAGCTGCCGCCGGAAAAACGCAACGAGGCGCGCCGGTTCATCAACCTGATCGACACCCTATATGACAGCCGCATAGGGCTCATCGCCTCGGCCGAAGCCGAACCGCAGGATCTCTATCCGGCAGGTGATGCGGCGGTGCTCTTCGAGCGCACGGTGAGCCGCCTCATCGAGATGCGCAGCGAAGCCTATCTCGAAAGCCGCACCGATCGGATCGCTGCCGCCGATGCCGAAGCGCCGAGCACCGCACCGACGGCGCAGCAGGCATAGTGGACGGTGTTTCCGGCGACGGGTTGACCGCGTGGCGCCGGTGCGTTTTCCTCCGAGGCGCCTAGGGCGCGAGCGAGTGAACGCCAAGCTGGCGAGGAGTAGTGTTGCATGGCCTTCTGGAAATCTCAGCCCACCAAAACCGATAAGCCCGAGGTGAGTAAGACCACCACGGCCTCGGCGTCCAACGGGGCTGATCTTTCGACAGCGCAATCACATACGCCGCTCGCCATCGCCGAGCTCAGGCGCGTCGTCGATCCCGCGACGCTCGGCTTCAAGACCACCTCCGAGCTGGAACCCGCGCGCGGCCTCATCGGCCAGGATCGCGCGCTCAAGGCCATCCAGTTCGGTGCCGATATGGCGAGCCACGATTTCAATATCTTCGTGCTCGGCCCAGCGGCGTCCGGCAAGACGACGGCCGTTCGCCAGCATCTCGAGCGCAAGCTCAAGGATCTGCCGATCCCGCCCGATTGGGTCTACGTCAACAACTTCGAGACGCCGAACCGTCCACGCGCGCTGAAGCTGCCGCCCGGTCGCGCACGCGCCCTCGTGAAGGGCATGATCGCGGCGATCGACGAGTTGAGGAACACCCTGCCCGCCATGTTCGAGGGCGAGGACTATCAGGCGCGCCGCCGCGCGATCGACGAGGAATTCCGCTCAGGCCAGGAGCAGGCCTTCGAAGCACTCAATACCAAGGCGAACGGCCAGAACATCACCATCCTGCGCACGCCCACCGGCTTTGCCATGGCGCCGATGCACGAGGGCAAGATCGTCAAACCCGAGGTCTTCAATACGCTGCCCGAAACCATGCGCAAGCAGATCGAGCAGCGCATCGAGGCCCTGCAGAAAGAGCTCGCTGAGATCATCGAGAAGCTACCGAAGACGGACAAGCAGCGGCGCGCCAAGCTGAGCGAGCTCAACGAGGAGATCGCCTCACTCGCCGTGCACGAGGCGCTGGACGACCTCGCGGCATCCTTCAACGACCAGCCAGAGGTATTGAGCTATCTCGACGCCGTCGGTCGCGATCTCATTCGCAATGTCGGCATCTTCCTGGCGCCGGCGGGCGAGGAGAACGAGATCGTCAAACAGCCGGCCGACACGGCGCGCGATCCCCGTTTCCGCCGCTACATGGTCAACCAGATGGTGTCGCACAACGGGGACGATCCTCCCGTCGCGCCGCTCGTCGAGGAGCTGAACCCGACCTACGGCAATCTCATCGGCCGCGTCGAGCATATTGCCCAGATGGGCGCGCTCGTGACGGACTTCCTGCTCATCAAGCCGGGCGCGCTGCACAAGGCGAACGGCGGTTACCTGATGATCGACGCGCGCAAGCTGCTGATGTCGCCCTTCGCGTGGGAAGCGCTCAAGCGCACCATCAAGGCGCGCGAGATCCGCATCGAACAGCCCTCCGAGATGTCGGGCATGATGTCGACGCAGTCGCTGGATCCCGAGCCCATTCCGTTCGAGAGCAAGGTGTTCCTGCTCGGCGACCGCGAGCTCTACTACCTGCTCGCTCAAGCCGATCCGGACTTCTCGCGCTTCTTCAAGGTGCAGGCGGACTTCGATGACTCGATCCCGCGCTCCACCGAGAACGATCAGGCCTATGCCCGCCTGATCGCCTCGATCGTCACGGAGCACAAGATCAAGCCACTCGATGCACCGGCTGTCGCTCGCATCATCGAGGAGGGCGCGC